>NZ_JBICXU010000001.1:0-194061 GCF_043200435.1 Streptomyces sp. NPDC048416 | reverse complement strand
AGCGGAACTCGGTCATGGTCACGACTCCTTGCGGATGGCGTCGATAGGTGTGGCGGAGCTGTGCTGGCCCGGGCCGCGCGTGGCGCTATTGACTTGCTCGCGCCGCGCGTCCCAGCCCGGTGGTGAACGCGGCCCAGGCGGCGGGGGTGAGCCGGAGCGTGGGCCCGCCGGGGGATTTGGAGTCCTGGACGGCGACGGTGCGGGGGATGTTGAGGGCGACTGCTATGCACTCGCCTCCCGAGCTGCTGTAGCTGGACTTCCGGAAGTCGAAGGCGGTCACTTCTACAGCTCCTTGCGGATGGCGTCGATCAGCATGGTGGAGTCGTGCTGGGCCAAGCTCAGCCGAGCAGTCCGGTCGAAGAAGGTGCTGTACACGGCGCCCTCCTCCGGGTTTTCCACCCATACCGTAGTAGCGATGGTGTCCACATGGACGACGTCGACCGCCTCCGCCTCCGTGAACGAGATGATGTTGAAGGCGCCGGTTACACACGGGTGGCCCCCAGTGCGAAATGGCAGCACCTGAAGGCGCACATTCGGCAGCTTCGACACGTCGAGAAGCCGACCCAACTGAGCCCTCATGACGTCCGGCCCGCCAATGAGTTGTCGCAGCGCTGCCTCCCAGACGACGGCGTACACCTGGAGCGGCCGGTCCCCAGCCAGACGGCTCTGTCGCTTCATGCGGACCTCGACGATGCGCTCGATCTCGTCGGGGTCCTCCCATACGCCGTCGCTGACGGCAAGCGAGCGCGCATACTCGGCTGTCTGGAACAGGCCCGGAATTAGGGCGAGTTGCCAGGTCCGGACCCGGTGGGCGACATCCTCCATGGCGATGTACTCGGCGAGTGCGCCCGCGTTCGGCGAGTGCTGCCACCAGCCCTTCGCCTTGCGGCGTTCCCGGTCCAGTCGGGCCAGCTCAAGCAAGCGGGCAACTGCCTTGGGGTCGTCCAGACCGTAGAACTCGCTCAGTACCCGGATGTCGGGATCCCGCATCGGTACCCAGCCGCGCTCCATCTTCACGATCTTCGTGCCGGTCGCGCTGATGACCTGCGCAGCCTGCTGCTGCGTCTTGCCCGCACTGTCCCGGAGGCGCAGAAGCTCCCCACCGAGGCGTCGTCCCAGGACAGTTGACGTCCGATTCCCCTGATCTGCTCGCATCACGCACACAGTCTGACCCCAGCCGTCACGGTCAGTCGACCCAGGTTCACTCTCTCGGGAAGATATTCCCGATTCTGCTTGAACCCAGAGCGAAACGGCCACTACGTTGTGTGCTCAGTCGCCTACTGGGCGGCACCAAGTGACGGAAGCGCACCGGTCCGCCCCGCATGGGCACCGCCACGGCCACCGTCATCCCGACCCGCACAAGGAGGTGCGTGTCCATGGAGGAGCGCAAGCAGGTGCCGGTGTACGAGGACTGCCTCGACTACACCCCCACCGCCCGCAGCGTGAGCCTGGCCCGCCGAAGGACCGCCCGGCTGGTGACGGAGTGGGGCCGCCCCGAACTCGCCGGTGACGCCGCCCTGTTGGTCAGCGAGCTGACGACGAACGCGCTGCTGCACGGGTGCCTGCGGGACCGGCTGTTCCGGGTGCACCTCATGCTCAACGCCACCGCACTCCGTATCGAGGTCACCGACCCGCGGGGGGAATCGACCCCGAGGCCCCGCACGCCGGCGGACGACGAACAGTTCGGCCGGGGGCTGCTGCTCGTCGGGGCGCTCGCCGACCGGTGGGGGATCGAACCGCGCACGGTCGGCAAGACGGTGTACGCGGAACTCTCGATCAGGCCCGGCGCGGGCCACGCGGCCCGGGATGCGCCCGGTGCCGATGTCGGCCACTCCGCCCCGAGGTGAGACGAGCGGGGGCTCCTCCCGACGGCTGCGACGCCGTGATCACACCCGCCATACTGTGATCATCCCAACCGGTCGGCCGGGTCGGAACAGTCTCAGGGCTCCGGGATGAAGGCGGAGTCGATGCCCAACCCGGCGATGCCCTTGCGTACGGCACGGTCGAACCGTTTGATCTCTGCCACGAGAACGTCCCAGGCGACGGGTGACGTCCAGAAGTCCGGCGTGAAGACGGAGCCGACCCGCCAGCCCTCGTCGGAGTTGGCGATACGGATCAGCCCCTCCTCCGCCTGCATCGAGTCGAGCTCGAAGTCCTCATTCCCGGCAGCCGGGCTCTGGAGCCAGAGCGCCAGGTGGTACGCCAGTTCAGCCACCGGGAATCCCTCCTCGGACCACACCTCCCGCCCGTGCTCCCAGATGGACAGCTCCGCGTCGATGTCGAGGAGCAGCACCGCAAGGGGCGCCTCCTGCGGAGTGAGGCCGCGCCGGGGCAGGTCCGAGAGTCCAAAGTTCCGGCAGACGAACTGCACCGCCCGGCCTCCATGAGATCTGAGGGCAGCTGAATGCCCAGGCCACCCAAATGCGGACAACCGTACCAACTGATGTCGGGCGTCCCACCGGTCCTCCAGCCCGGCGGGGCGGTGCGGCCCGTGCCCGCCGCGCCCACAGCCGGTCTCCAAGGGCTCACCGGTGTTCAAGGACACACCGGTCTGCAAGAGCTCACGCGGACACGATGGAGGACCCGCTCGCACGGAGGGTGACCTCGCTGGGCCCGTTGAACGGGGCGAAGGACGTCACCACCTCCGGTGTCCGCAGCCCCTCGTGCTCCGCGAAGAGCCGCCGCGCCGCGTCGTACGACCCCGGCCCCATCGCGTCCTGCGACCCCGGCCCCGCCGTCACCTCCGCCGCCCGGTCGTACAGTTCCCGGATCGTGTCCGTCATCCCCTCGTCGCTCGCCGCTCCGACACCCCACACGTCCCACAGGAGCGTCTCGACCTTGTTGAGCGCCGCGAGTCGCGCATGCGGCCGCTCGGGATGGCGTGCGCGAAGAGGTCGCCCTCCTGGCGGTGGATCATCAAGTCCCTTGCGACGCGCGCCAGTTCGCCGACGTCTCGGGGGAGATCGGCGTACCGGGCGACGAGGTCGCCGGGGTCGGAGAACGGGCTCTGCGTGGCGTAGAAGGCGGCGGCTTCCGGGGCGAGTCCGGGGGTCGGTGACATGTGGATCACCGTGCCAAAATTCCCCCGGAATTGTCCACGGTTGGCGTTCTGCGTATCGGTTCGACATGTTTCGACATATGGGGTTTGGGTGCGATGTGCGCTTAATTCAGCTGCTTTGGGGCCTGTTGTCACCGCCTTCGGTGACGTGCGGGGACGATCGGCAGGGCACCCTCGCATTCAAAATCGGGTGCCGCAGCGCTGTCAGCTTTCGCAAAGCTGTCATGGGTGGGGCTTGTTCCGGCGGCGCACGCGTACGGCTGCTATTCCCGATCCCACAGCGAGAAGAACGGGAAGTGAGGCCACCCACGCCGTGGTGGCGGATGCTCCCGTCAAACTCATGATGCCGCCACCCAGTACGTAAATGAACAGAAAGCCGAAAACCAGGTTGGCCACGGGGTGGCCGCGGGTCCGATCTTCGAACTTCTCCAGGCGTCCCATCGCATTCCTCCTGTATTGCATTGGATAGGGGTACGCGTGACGGCAGGCCCCCTTGCCGAGATGGCGTAGGACGGCCGGATCTCCACGCCGCGCGAAGGCGCTCCACCGGGAGTTGAGGGTTCCCGCCGGTTCGCGGACAAATCCCGTGTCCTGGCTGCCGGTTGTGGAGGCGGGGAGTCCGGTCTGGGTCTGGTGGAACCTGGTGTCATCGGTGTGGATGCGCTCGGTCTCTCCGCGCCGCTGCTGTTGGCGTCCTTGGGCGGCGGAGAGGCGGCCCGCGCGGTCGTAGATGCGAGGTGGCTCGATCCGACCGTCTGCCGCGGGACCTGTCGGCGGCTCCATCGGCGTTGGTGCAAGGTCGGTCAGGCGATAGCGTGTTCGGTGACGGCGTTTTGAAAAGGTGATCGTGTGACTCCCAGGCACCCTCTCGGCGAATCGGACCGGCCGGACCGGTCGGACCGAAAGGCGGACGGCACCAGGCGGGCGGCCTCGCGGCAGCCCGCCGCACCGGAGCCGGGCTCACCCCTCGGCCTGCTCGGCATGCAGGCCACCGCGGGCAACGCGGCGGTCGTGCAGATGCTCCGCCGGGCCGGCCACACCTTCGTACAGGAGAAGCACCAGCACGGCGCCGGCTGCGGGCACCAGCAGACCGAGCAGACCGCGCAGCCCGCGGTGCAGCGCTCAGCCGTCCACGACGTCCTGCGCACCCCCGGGCGCCCCCTCGACGACGCCACCCGTACCGACATGGAGAGCCGGCTCGGCGCGGACTTCTCCGATGTGCGCATCCACAACGACAGCGCCGCCAAGGCGTCCGCCGCGGAGGTGGGAGCGCATGCGTACACCTCCGGCAGCCACGTCGTGGTGGGGGAGGGCGGCGCGGACAAGCACACCCTCGCCCATGAGCTCACGCACGTCATCCAGCAGCGCCAGGGCCCGGTGGCGGGGGCCGACAACGGCAGCGGACTGAAGGTGTCCGACCCGTCCGACCGGTTCGAGCGCGCCGCCGAAGCCAACGCCACACGCGTGATGCGGTCGGCGGCGGGGCCCACCGCGACGCACGGCGCGGCACCCGTGCAGCGCAGCGCGCGGGCGACCGTGAGCGCGGACGCGCCCCTGGTGCAGCGGTACGCGGAGGAGAAGGTCGGGTCGGTCACCTGGCGCATCTCCCAGTCCGGGAAGTACGCGCTGCGCGGCCCCAAGGGCAGCGACCAGTACGAGCTGTACGTACGCAGCGACGTGCCCGCGCCCCGCTACTGCGAAGAGGCCACGGGGCGGCGCAAGGCGACGATCGGCGACGCCCAGTACATCCCGTACGCGCCGCTGAAGTCCTTCCTTGAGGACTGCTCGCACTCCGCCGAAGAGGTCATGCACGCCCAGGCGTTGGAGATGGGCCAGGACGCCAGCGCGTTCAAGGGCGGCGGCCTGTTCGGCGAGAGCGACAAGAAGAACGTCGACCGGGCCCGCGAGTACGCCAAGAACCGGGCGGGCGGCGACCACGACGAAGCGCCCGACGCCGGAGAGGCCTACTCCATCATCGAGACGGAGTGGAAGGGCAAGACGCCGACCAACACCACCCGGTGGCCCTACCACGTCGCCGGTGTCGTCGCGCAGGACGGCAGCGACCGCATCACCGTCGAGCAGACCGCGGGCTCCACGGACGCCGACCCGACGGTCGGCGTGGCCGGCATCTTCGACATCTACCAGAGCGCGTCCGACATCGGGAAGGAGCTGCCGGAGAGCTTCCACGGACGCCACGGCAAGTCCTTCTCCAAGGGCGCCATCACGGTGACGCTCGTGCCGGTCAACGTGGGCGGGCTCAGCGCCGACATGGACCGGACCTCGGGCAACGACGCGCGCGCGGGCCGCTGACGGCTGCCGCGCGGTTCAGGCATCCGCCTTGCGCGCCAGCAGGTGGACCTCCTTGAACGGGCGACGGTCCGTGGGCTGGGGCTCGCGGACCATCCGGGCCACCTCCGCGAGGCCGTGCTCGCGCAGCAGCGCGGAGAGGTGGTCGGGCCACCAGCGGTAGGCGGGGGCGACCGCGTGGTCGAAGACCTGGGCGGGTTCGGACGCGCCGTCGCTCGCCGAGAAGCCGAGCAGGAGGTGGCCGCCGGGGGTCAGTACGCGCGCGAACTCCTTGACGATGACGGGGAGTTCGGGCGGCGGGGTGTGGATGACCGACCAGCGTGACAGCACCCCGGCCAGCGCGCCGTCGGCGAGGTCCAGGGCGCCCATCGTGCCGACGGTGAACTGGAGCTCCGGGTATGCCTGTTGGGCCAGCTCGACCATGGCGGGGGAAGCGTCGACACCGAACACGTCGTCCTTACGCATCCCCAACTCGGCCAGGTACGCCGTGACATGGCCGGGCCCGCACCCGAGGTCCGCGACCCGCCCGCCCCCGCCCACCCGCACGGCTTCGGCGAACACCCCCAGCGCGGCCCGGTCCAGGGGGCTGTCGCGAAGCGAGTCGCGGAAGAGCCGTGCGTAGGTGTCGGCCGCGCCGTCGTACGCCTCTCGGGTGGCGGTGAGGGGGTCGCGTGCGGTGTCTTCGGGCATGCGCCCACCGTAGCGGCCGACGGGCCTTCGGCTGCCGGCCCAGGTCGCTCCTCGCGCAGTTCCCCGCGCCCCTTGGCTACTTGGTGGGGGCCCGCGTGGGTCACCTCAGCCTGTCTGGCGTTTGAGGACGAGGGCCGTTCGGGCGCGAATGGGGTCTGGGGCGGGGCCCCAGTGACTCCGGCCTTCGGGTGCGGACCCTGCTGGCGCGCCGGGGCGGAGCCCCAGGGACCCCGCCCGCTTTCGGGTGCGGACCGTGCTGGGGCGCCCGCGCAGTTCCCCGCGCCCCTTAACTACTCGGTGCGGGCCTGCGTGGGTCACCTCAGCCTGTCCGGCGTTTGAGGACGAGGGCCGTTCAGGCGCGACCGGGTTCTGGGGCGGAGCCCCGGTGACCCCGCCGCTTTCGGGTGCGGATCGTGCGTGGCTGGGCGCGCAGTTCCTCGCGCCCCTGGGCTACTTGGTGCGGGCCTGCGTGGGCATCTTCAGCCTGTCCGGCGTTTGAGGACGAGGGCCGTTCAGGGCCGACCGGGTTCTGGGGCGGAGCCCCAGTGACTCCGCCGCTTTCGGGTGCGGACCGTGCGTGGCTGGTCGCGCAGTTCCCCGCGCCCCCGGGGGCCTCGCTACTTCGACAGGTTCGACGGATTCGGGTGGGGGATCGGGGCCGTCGCCAGGGACTGCGGGGAGGTCGGGTTGTTCAGGGCGGACGGCGCGGCGACCGAGGCCGAGGGGTCGGCCGCGGCCGCGGCCTCCGCCGGCGGCAGACCGCCGACGATGCGGATGCCCGCCGCATCCAGGGCGATCTTGATCCGCCAGCGCAGCTCCCGCTCCACGCTCAGCGCCTTACCCGGCATCGTCTTGGCCGAGACACGGACCACCATCGAGTCGAGCAGCACCTCGTCCAGACCCAGGATCTCCACCGGGCCCCACAGGCGCTCGTTCCACGGCTCGTCCTTCGCCATGGACTCCGTCGCCTCGGTGATCACCGTACGCAGCCGCTCCAGGTCCTCCGCTGCGCGGACCCGCACGTCGACCCCGGCCGTGGCCCAGCCCTGCGACAGGTTGCCGATGCGCTTGATCTCGCCGTTGCGCACGTACCAGATCTCGCCGTCCGCGCCGCGCAGCTTCGTCACGCGCAGCCCGACCTCGATCACCTCGCCCGACGCCACCCCCGCGTCGATCGAGTCACCCACGCCGTACTGGTCCTCAAGGATCATGAACACGCCGGAAAGGAAGTCCGTGACCAGGTTGCGGGCGCCGAAACCGATCGCCACGCCCGCCACGCCCGCCGAGGCGAGCAGCGGCGCCAGGTCGATGTTCAGGACGCCGAGCACCATCAGGGCGGCCGTGCCCAGGATGAGGAAGGACGCCACCGAGCGCAGGACCGAGCCGATGGCCTCCGAGCGCTGACGGCGCCGCTCCGCGTTGACGAGCAGCCCGCCGAGCGCCGTGCCCTGGACCGCCTGGGCGCTGCGGTTCATCCGGTCGATGAGCTTGGTCAGGGCCCGGCGCACCAGGACTCTGAGTACCGAGGCGATGACGATGATCAGGAGGATGCGGAATCCGACGTACAGCCAGGTAGACCAGTTCTGCTCCACCCAGCCCGCGGCCTCGGTGGCCGACTTCTGGGCGTCGTCGAGCGTCGCGGGCCTGGGCGACGGCGATCCGTCGGCCAGGACGGCGGACCAGTTCACGGCAGGAACCTCCAGCGGTGCGGTGCCGGCGAGGAGCGGCGGCGGACTCACCACACTAACGGGGCAAAAGCTGTGCTCCGTTGACGCGTTCGGGGGAGAAGGCCGCTTCGCCCGGGAAAGAAGGGGGTGTGGTCGAAAACACTCCGAGCCCGTTACCCGGACGTGGTGGCGCTTCGACCAGGCATGAGGAGAGACTGGAGAGCAGATCGTCCCGGCGCGAGCCACGCGCCGCCGGCGTAATAGGAGGCACCCGTGCCGCACGTCCTGGTCCTCAACGCGTCGTACGAGCCCCTGGGGGTCGTACCGCTCCGCCGCGCGCTCGTCCTCGTGCTCGAAAACAAGGCCGTCAGCCTTGAGGAGTCGGGCGCGTTCCTGCACAGCGCGTCCCGTGCCGTCGCCGCTCCCAGCGTCGTACGGCTCAAACGATTCGTGCGGGTCCCCTACCGGGGGCCCGTTCCACTGACCCGCCGCGCCCTGTTCGCCCGGGACGGCGGCCGCTGTATGTACTGCGGCGGCGTCGCGACCAGCGTCGACCATGTGATCCCGCGCAGCCGCGGCGGCCAGCATGCCTGGGAGAACGTCGTCGCGGCGTGCCGGCGCTGCAACCACGTCAAGGCCGACCGGCACCTTTTGGAGCTCGGCTGGCGCCTGCGCCACCAGCCCGCACCGCCCACCGGGCTCGCCTGGCGCATCATCGGCACGGGCCACCGCGACCCGCGCTGGCTGCCCTACCTCCAACCCTTCGGCGCGGACGACGCCCTGGCCCGGATCGACGGCATCTCCGCCTGACGCGACCCGGGCCTCTTCATACGCGCCGCCCACTCCCGCTCACCCGCCGACGGCGTACGCCTCGACCGACGGCGGTACGAGCTTGTGTGCGACCGCACGACTGGGGCGCCGCCCGCTGGGTAGGGCATCCTCTGTCCTTGCCGTCCATCCCTCTGGAGGCCCCCGTGGTCGCCCCCGCCCCCGAGCAGCCGCTGACCAGCGAGCCCCCCATGGCCGACGCCGAGCCCCTGATCAGCGAGCCCCCCATGGAAGTCACCCCGCTGACCAGCGAGCCGACCCCGGTGGCGGCCGTGGCCGTGGGATTCTGAGGCCATGACCCTGGCCCGGTTGGCCGCCCGGCACGGCGTGGCCACGTCGTACGCGCCCTCGCCGGACGTCACCGTCCATGTGCCGGACGCCACGGTGGTCGCCGTCCTCGCCGCGCTCGGCGTCGACGCCGCCACCCCGGACGCGCTGCTCCGGGCCCTCGCCGACGCCGAAGCGGCCGAGGCGGACCGGCTACTGCCCCCGACGCTGGTGCGCTGGGGCGATGCTCCGGGCCCCGGCCTGCCCGACGACCTCACCGTCATCGGCACCCCGATCCACCAACTCCCGCTGGGCGTCCACGAGTTGACCGTACGCCACCGGGACGGACGTACCGCGTCCGCGACGATCGTCGTCGCGCCGCCCGGTGTGCCGCAGCCCCCGGACCGCGTCCACGGCTTCCTCGTCCAGCTGTACTCGCTGCTCTCCACGCGCTCCTGGGGCATGGGCGACCTCGGTGACCTCGCCGAGCTCGCCGGCTGGGCGGGCCGCGCCATCGGATCGGGATTCGTGCAGGTCAACCCGTTGCACGCGGCCGTGCCCGGCACCCCGACCGATCCCTCGCCCTACCGGCCCTCCTCGCGCCGCTTCCCCGACCCCGTCCACCTGCGTGTCGAGGACGTCCCCGAGTACGCGTACGCCGACGCGGCCCTGCGCACCGCGCTCGACGCGACGGCCGCACGGGCGGACACGCTGCGTGAACAGGTGCTCCACAAAGGCGAGTTGATCGACCGTGACGCCGTGTGGGCCCTCAAGTGGGAGGCCCTTGAGATCCTGTACCGGGTGCCGCTGCCGCCCGGCCGGCGGGCCGCGTACTGCGACTTCCTCGCCGAGCAGGGCCAGGCACTCGAAGACCACGCCACCTGGTGCGCGCTCGCCGAACGGCACGGGCCGAATTGGCGGCAGTGGCCCGAAGGACTGCGCGACCCCCGGTCCGCCGCGACCGCCCGCGCCCGGCGCGAATGCATCGACCGGGTCGACTTCCACTCCTGGCTCGCCTGGCTGACCGACACCCAGCTCGCCGCCGCCCAGCGCGCCGCCCGCGAGGCCGGCATGCCGGTCGGTCTCGTCCACGACCTCGCCGTCGGGGTGCATCCCGACGGCGCCGACGCCTGGGCCCAGCAGGACGCCTTCGCGCCCGGCATGTCGGTCGGGGCGCCCCCGGACGCGTTCAACGCGCACGGCCAGGACTGGGGGCTGCCGCCCTGGCGCCCCGACATCCTCGCCGCCTGCGGTTACGCCCCCTACCGCGGCCTGCTCCAGGGCCTGCTGCGGCACGCGGGCGCCCTGCGCATCGACCACGTGATGGGCCTGTTCCGGCTGTGGTGGGTGCCCGAGGGGCACCCGCCCACCGACGGCACGTACGTCCACTACGACGCCGAGGCGATGCTCGCCGTGCTCGCCCTTGAGGCGCACCGCGCGGGCGCCGTCGTCCTGGGCGAGGACCTGGGGACGGTCGAGCCCGGCGTACGGGAGGCCCTGGCCGCGCGCGGGGTGCTCGGCACGTCGGTCCTCTGGTTCGAGCGCGACTGGACCGGTGACGGACGTCCGCTCGCCCCCGAAGCGTGGCGGCCGGGCTGTATGGCCACCGCCACCACCCACGACCTGCCCTCGACGGCGGCCCGCCTCACCGGCGACCACGTCCAGCTGCGCCACAGCCTCGGCCTGCTCACCAGCCCCCTGGCCCAGGAGCAGAGCGCCGCCCGCGCCGAAGTGGGCGAATGGCTCGGCCACCTCGAACGGCTCGGGCTGCTCCCCGACGCCCCCGGCGACGAGGAGGCCGAGATCAGAGCCGTCTACCGCTTCCTGCTGCGCACCCCGGCACGCATGGTCGGCGTGTGGCTGCCCGACACCGTCGGCGACCGCCGCCCGCAGAACCTGCCCGGCACCTGGGACCAGTACCCCAACTGGCGCCTCCCGGTGGCCGGCCCCGACGCCCGCCCCCTCACCCTGGAACACCTCACGGCCTCGCCCCGGCTGCACGCGCTGATGCGGATCTTCCCGCGCCGGGGCACGGATGCGGCGGGCTCCGGCCCGCTGCCCTGACGTCGGGTTCTGCCGTACGGGCCGTGCACACGGGCCCCGTACGGCACCCCCGGACGCGCGGCCCTCTCGGGCGTTCGCTACGTTTGCACCGTGGACAAGAAGAACGCCCTGCGCGCCGGCGCCGTAGCAGCCGGTACGACGCTGATGATGCTGCTCATGTCGTCCCCCGCGCTTGCGCTCACGCGCGACGACGGTGACGACCCGGGGTCCGGCCTGAGCGTGATCGACACGATCGGTCTGTTCGTGCTCGCGCCGCTCGCGCTGTTCGCGATCATCGCGGGCCTCGTCGTGGTGCTGGACAAGTCCCGCAAGACCGCGAAGAAGGCGTAACCCTCCGGAACCTCGGTGCCTCCCACCGCGCCCCGCGAGGGACGCGGTGGGCTTACGTGCGAGCCGTGCGCGCTGCGCGTCCGTATGCCCGCCAGGCCGGCCCGCCCCGCGTCCCGTCCTTCATCCGAGCGACGAGAGCTTGGACGCGTCGCTGCGTTCCTTGAAACGCTCTGCCTTGATGTGCAGTCGTTCCAGATGGCGGCCGATGCGGTCGAGAGCTTCCTCCCCCCGCGGTCCGAGCCCCGGGCGGTCCATCAGACGCAGTGCGTGCAGCAGGGGACGCAGGACGTCGTCGTGATGGGTGGCGAGATCGTAGATCCCGCAGACGGCGATGCGGGCAGCCCGGGTGCGAAAACCCGGGATGGCGTGACCAGGCATGGTGAAGTCGCAGATCACGTCGGCGAAGGCCTGGGCGAAGAGGTCCGGGGCAAGGTCGAGACCGTCGGCGCACACGTCACGGTAGAAGAGCATGTGCAGGTTCTCGTCCGCGGAAATGCGCCGCATGAGCCGCTCCCCGAACGGATCACCGCAGACCCTGCCGGTGTTGCGGTGGGCCTGCCGCGTCGCCATCTCCTGCACGGTGACGTAGGCGAGTCCGTGCGGGATCGTGGCCTGTTCGCTTCGGTGGCCGAGCGACATGTGCTGCATGCGGTCCCGTTCCAGGCGGACGGGGTCGACGGCACGGCGCGCGTGGAGGTAGGCCCGAAGGGCATAGCCGTGCCGGGCCTCCTCGGCCGTCCACCGGTGCAGCCAGACGCCCCAAGCCCCTTGGTGCCCGACTCGGCTCTGGATGTCATGGTGGTAGCTGGGCAGATTGTCCTCGGTGAGCAGGTTGACCACCAGGGCATCGCGCACGGCCTCCGGGAGGGGGCAGTCGTCGGACGACCAGGAGGCACCCCCCAGCGGACCGTCGTAGTCGCGGGCCTGCGACCACGGGACGTATGTGTGGGGGAACCACTCGCGCGCGGTCGCCAGGTGTCTGTCGAGATGGCGGGCGACGCTCGGTTCGAGTTCCGTCAGGACATCGATCCGGCCACGGTCGTGAGGGCGTGGCGAGCGGACGGGCATCACAGCTCCTTGGCGGGGGTAGCCGGTTCAGCAGCGTTGCAGGACAAGGGCCGCGTTCTGGCCCCCGAATCCGAATGACGTGGTGACCACCGCCCCGACGCGGGCGGGCCGGGCCCGTTTCGTCACGACGTCCAGGGCGATGGCGTCGTCGAGCCGGTCGAGGTTCGCGGTGGGATGGATCAGTTGGTGGCGCAGAGTGAGTGCGCTGACCACGGCTTCGATGGCCCCGGCGCCGCCCAGTGAATGACCCAGGACGCTCTTGGTGGCGGTGACCGGCGGCGGCGTGCCGAAGACACCGTGCAGTGCGTGCGCCTCGATGCGGTCGTTGAGGACGGTCGACGTGGCATGCGCGTTGACGTGGTCGATGTCCTGGGGAGACAGACCGGCGTCGGCGAGGGCGGCCCGCATCGCGCGCTGAGCGCCCGCGCCCTCGGGGTGCGGCGAGGTCGCATGGTGGGCGTCGCCGCTCGCCCCGTACCCGGTGAGCAGCGCATAGGGGCGCGCCCGGCGGGCCCGGGCGTCGGCCGCCCGTTCCAGGACGAGGACGCCCGCTCCCTCGCCGAGGACGAATCCGTCCCGCTCGGAGTCGAAGGGCCGGGACGCGCCCACCGGATCGTGGCCGCGGGTGGAGAGCGCCCCCATGCGCCAGAAGGCCGCCGAGGTGACGCGGCTGACGCTCTCGCTGCCGCCCGCGACGGCGATGTCGCACATGCCCGCCCGCAACAGCAGGGCGGCCGTGCCGATCGCGGTCGCTCCCGAGGCGCATGCCGTGCTGGTGCACAGGGTGGGTCCCTCGGCGCCCAGCGTCATGCCGACGTATCCGGCGGCCATGTTGGGTGCGCTGCGAGGGACGAGGGTGGGAGGGATCGCCTGGAAGCGGCGCTCGGCCAGGGCAGCGCTCGCCTTCGGCGTCAGGTCGTGCGTGGTGCCGCCCACTCCGATGACGACGGCCACCCGCGGTGCGTCCCAGGCGCCGCGATCGAGACCGGAGTCGGCGACGGCCTCCTGCGCTGCGGCCACGGCGAAACGGATGAACGGGTCGGCACGCCAAGCCAGTCCGGGCGCCGCGGCTTTCACGGGCGCCGTGGGAACACGGCACGCGAAGGAGACGGGCAGCCCTTCGAGTTCGGGGTCCAGGGCCGCGGTCGGTACGCCTTCGCACAGACGCGCCCACGTGCCGGGGACGCCCACACCCGCCGCCGTGACCATTCCGAGGCCGGTGACGGCGATGTGCGGGGGGCGGTTCACCCGGTGACCAGGTCGCCGGAGCCGACGACCGGTGCCTCGGCCACAGCCTGAATGACGATGCGCGCGGCTTCCCGGTAAGGCGTGTTGGGGGAGATCGGCAGGTCAAGGCTGGAGATCTCCTTGCGTGTCTGCGCTTCGACGGCCACCAGGAGTTCCAGAAGGCCCAGGGAATCCAGCCCCAGTTCTTCGAGGGTGGCGTCGTCGGTCAGTTGGTCGGCGCAGATCTCGAACTCCTCCACGACGATCTTCGTAAGGGTCTCTTCGGTGAAGGCGACTTCAGAGGTGGTCAAGGCGGCCTCTCGGAGGGGGTACGAGCGGTGCGACGCCCCCGTGATATCGGCGCCGCCGACGCTCCACGGCCCAGGACACCGCCCTCGCTCGTCAGAATCACTGCACTGGCGCAGCAGGGTGGGCCGCCTCCGCGGCGGCGCGGCCCGGCAGCCGCAGCAGCGTGACGAGGAACGCCGCCAGCACCACGGCGGCCGCGGCCAGGGCGGCGTGGGAGAGGCCGTGCACGAACGCGTCCGCCGCCGCCGCGCGCAGCCGTTCACGGGCGGCCGGCGGAAGCCGGCGGGCGATCGCCGCGGCGGACAGGACGTTGTCCGAGGCGTTCGCCACCTGCGCCGGAACGGGCGCAGGGGAGCGCGCGAACGTGTCGTCGAGCCGGCTGGTGTACGCGCTGGAAAGCAGCGAGCCCTGTACGGCGACCCCGAGAGCGGCACCGACCTGACGGGTGGCGTCGTTGACCGACGAGCCGAGCCCGGCCATCGACGGGGGAACGGCGTTCATGACGCAGGCCGTTGAGGCCGCCGCGGTCAGGCCCGCCCCCGCGCCGCCCAGCACGAGGAAGACCAGCAGGTGCCCGTAGCCGGACCCGGCGGACGTGCGGGCCAGGACCCCGAACGCGGCCGTCACGGTGATCAGTCCGAGCAGCACACTGCTCTTCTCGCCGCGGCGGGCCGTGACCCACAGCGACAGCGCCGCGCCCGCCATCAGCCCGCCGGGGAGCGGCAGGATGCGCAGCCCCGCCTGCCACGGCGTACAGCCCAGCACCCCCTGGAGGTACAGGGTGACCACGAACAGCGCGCCGAACAGCGCGAACGACATCATCGCCAGCGCCATGGCCGCCGTACTGACCCGCGCCGGGCGCACCAGATCGAGCGGCAGGACCGGCGCGGTGCCGCGGTGCTCCACGACGAGGAAACCGGCCAGCAGCAGCCCCGCCACGGCGTACGCGCCAAGGGTGAGCGGATGTGTCCAGCCGCGGGCGGGGCTCTCGATGACGGCCCACACCAGGACGAGCAGCCCGCTCGCGGAAAGGACGGCGCCGGGCACGTCGAAGCGGGGACGAGGCTGAAGGGAGCGGCGCCGGTCGGCGGGCACGAATGCCCGCGCCAGGGCGATGGCGATCACGGCGATGGGCACGTTGACCCAGAACGCGGCGCGCCAGGACGCCTCCTGCACCAGCCACCCTCCGACGACGGGCCCGCAGGCACCGCCCAGGCCTCCCACCGCCGCCCACACGGCGATCGCCCGCCGACGCTGCACGGGGTCGGGAAAGAGGTCGGTGATGAGACACAACGTCGCCGGCATCAGAAGCGCCGCGCCCATGCCCATGATCGCGCGTGCGGCGATGATCCGGCCCGGGGAATCGACGACGCCGCCCGCGACCGAGGACACCGCACAGACGGCGAGGCCCGCGACGAACGCGCGTCGGCGCCCCAGCCGGTCCGTGAGACCGCCGCTGGTCAGCACCAGTCCGCCCAGGGCCAGCACATAGGCGTCCACGATCCACTGGGTCTGCCGCATGCTCGCGTTCAGGGCGTCCCGCAGTTGGGGGACGGCCACGTTCAGCACGGTCAGGTCCAGCCCGAGGAGGAAGAGCCCCAGGCACACCGTGAGGGCGGCCGCCCACCGGCGCCGCACCGACAGCCGTGCCACCGCGCCCCGTTCCGCCTCCCGGGCGCGCCCCTCGACCCTGACGAGTTCAGCCATGGAGCCAGCGAACCACCGACGGCCCGCCGCACCAGGGCGCCACGTGCGCCAAAAGGAGGGCAGGCCACATGCCCTCGAATGCCGCAGCACGGCGGGACGTGGCTCACCGGCCCCGGGCCGAGCAGCCTCTACAGTCACTCGCCATGCAGAACACGCGCGTCGCAGCCCCGGTCTCCTGGTACGACCTCATCGCGGAGCAAGTGAACTGCGACACGAGCAGCGAGGCCTACCGAGCCGATCCGAACCGGTTCACCGAACCCCTGCGCCGCAGCTCCGGCCCCGTCCACCGCACCCCATCCGGTGCGCTCATCGTCCTCGGCCACGCCGAGAGCGCCGAGGTGCTGCGCGACGCGCGGTTCGGCCACGGCGCCTCCACGGCCCGTGACATCACCGGGTACGGCGTACCCGCGCGGTCCTTCCTGCTGACCGACCCGCCCGAGCACGACCGCCAACGCGGCAGGGTCAGCGGAGCGTTCACCGCCCGGGCCACCGCCCGGCTCGCGCCGAGAATCGAGCAGTACGTCCACGATCTCACCGACCGGGCCTGGCGACGGCGCGAGGTGGACGTGGTCGCCGACCTCGCCCGGCCGCTGGCCGCCTCGGTCCTCTCCGACGTCCTGGGCCTGCCGCCCGAATCCGAGCACCACTTCGCTGACATGGCGGAACTCCTCGTGCGCGGCATGGACCCGCGGCAGGCCACCGACCCCGCCGTCCGGGCCCGCATCACGCGCGCCCGCACCGACTTCGTCCGTACCTTCGCCCCACTCCTGCGGCGCCCACCCGAAGGCCGCGGCACGAGTGTCATCGACCACCTCGTCCAGGACGCCGCACACAAGGCCGACCCCGTGCCGTTGAGTGAGGCCGTGGCGACCTGCGGACAACTCGTCGCGGCAGGCTACGAGACAACGGTCGGCCTGATCGCGAACGGCCTGCACACCCTGCTCACCCACCCCGAGGAGAGCAGGGTGCTCGACACCGGCTGCTGTGACGCCGGCGTCATGGCGACGGCCGTGGAGGAACTGCTGCGGTACGAACCGCCCGTCCACATCGCCGTACGTACCGCCCTGACCGATGTCCGGGTGGGCGGGACGGCGGCTCCCCGGGGGACGGTCATCGTCTTGATGCTCAACGCCGCCAACCGCGACCCCCTCGTCCACGCCGACCCGCACCGCCTGGACCTGCGACGCGGCGGCCGGCACCTCGCCTTCGGCCTGGGATCGCATTTCTGCCTCGGCGCGCCCCTGGCCCGTATGGAAGCACAGCTCATGCTCTCCGCCCTGTGGCGCGGCAGACCGGAACTGGTCGAGCAGCGCGTCACCTACACCTGCGGCCTGGTGGCCCGCCGCGTGGAGCGGCTGCGTATCCGTCTGACGCGGTGCCCGACGACCTGAACGCGTGACCTGCGCCGGGCCGACAGCACCCCCGAGGGCGGCCCGGCTCGGCGCGGCCTCAGTGCGCGCCGAGCAACTTCCTCAGCAGAGAGGCCAGTTGAGCCGTCTCCGTCTCGTCGAGGGCGGAGGACAGGATCTCGGTCTGGGCGGCAAGGCCCGCCGTCACCGACTCGTCCACGAGGGTCAGACCCCGCTCCGTCAGCGTCACCCGCAGACCCCGCCGGTCGTTCGGATCGGGGCTGCGGCTCAACAGGCCCGCCTTCTCCAGCTTGTCGAGCCGGCCCGTCATCCCGCCCGTCGTGAGCATCAGCGTCGCCGAGAGCTGCCGCGGGGACAGCGTGTACGGGTCGCCCGAGCGCCGCAGCGTCGCGATGACGTCGAACTCCCCGCGCCCGATGCCGAACCGCGCGTACTCCTTGTCCATCCGCTCGCCCATCGCGCGGGCGATCCGGTAGATGCGCCCGTACACCGCCATCGGCACCGTTTCGAGGTCCGGGCGGACCGCGGCCCACTGCTCGGTGATCGCGTCCACCGCGTCCGCGGGTGCGTCGGCGGCGTGGCGCTGCGGCTCGGGTGCGGGAGAGGTCGTCCTTGCGGCAGTCATGGGATCAGTATCCGAGGCCGGTCGGTCGGACGCAAGAAAGTTGCTTGACGGAAAGTAGCTTACGAGTAAGCTACTTTCAGCTAAGCAACTTGCCCGCCTTGCCGCGGCCCCGGAGACGGAGTTCCCATGCGTACGTTCCGCAGTCGTACCCGCACCCCCCGGATAGCCGGGGAGCGCCGGATGCTCGTCGCCATGGCGGTCGACGCGACCGGCTCCGGGATGTACGTGCCCTTCAGCCTGGTGTTCTTCCACCATGTCACCGGCCTCCCCTTCGCCACCGTGGGGCTCGTGCTCACCGTCGTCGGACTGCTCGGGCTCGGCGCGCTGCCGATCGCGGGCGCCGCCGTCGACCGCCACGGGGCCCGACGGGTGCAGCTGTTCCTGTACGGGGTGCGCGGCGCGGGCTTCCTGCTCTACCCCTTCGCCCACGCGCTGCCCGCCTTCGCGGGCGTCGCGCTCGCCACCGCCTTCGGTGACCGCGCCTTCCCCGCCGTACAGCAGTCCCTGCTCGGCGAGGTCGCCAAGGGCGCGGACCGGGACCGCCTCCAGGCCTCCTCGCGCGCCCTGCGCAACGGCGGACTCGGCGCGGGCTCACTTCTCGCCTCGCTCGTCGTCGGCTTCGGCGGGGACGCCGGGTTCACCGCGGCGGCCTGGCTCAACGCGGCCAGCTTCGCCCTCGCCGCGCTCCTGATGCGAGGCGTACGGGCCGAACGGCAGACGCCCGTCGCGGACGAGATCCAGCAGCCCGCGGGCTACCGCCAGGTCTTCGCCGACCGCCCCTTCCTCGGACTGACCGCCGTCAACTTCCTGAACGCGCTGGGTTATTCGGCCCTGTCGGTGCTCTTCCCGCTGTACATCACGACATGGCTGCGCGGGCCCCAGGCCCTCACCGGCATCGCGTTCACGCTCAACACCGTGATGTGCGCGGCGGGCGGCGTCGCGATCGCCGCCCGCGTACGCTCCCGCGGCGCCCGGCGCACCCGCTCCGCCGCCCTCGGCTCGCTCCTGTTCGCCGCCGCCTTCGCCGCGCAGATCGTCCTCGGTACGGTCCGGCCCGGCTCGGGCATCGTGCTCGGCGGGGCGCTGCTGGCCATCGTCGTGCTCTACACGCTGGGCGAACTCGTCCACAGCCCCGCGGCAGGCGCCCTGTCGGTGTCGGCCGCGCCGGAGGCGCTGCGCGGCCGGTACCTGGCGGCGTACCAACTGTCCTGGTCGCTGGCCGCGGCGGTCGCGCCGTCGCTGTTCACCGCCCTGATGACGGTGGACGGACGCCTGCCGTGGGGCGTGCTGGCCGGTACGTCACTGGTGGCGGCTGGGGTCGTGGTACGCCTCGAACGCCGCCTGCCGGGCCCGGCGGTCGCGGTCGCGGGACGGGCAGCCCGGATCGCCGTGGCCTGAAGCGGGCCCCCTCCCCAAGTTCCCTGAGGCCGTCGGGATCGCGGGGAAGGGCACGAACAACCACGCACGACCCGCACCCGGCAACGAACCCCTCAAGGGGCGCGGGGAACGGCGCGAACAACCACGCACCACCCGCACCCGACAACGAACCCCATCGAGGGGCGCGAGGAACGGCGCGAGCAACCACGCACGACCCGCACCCGGCAACGGACCCCATCGAGGGGCGCGGGGAACGGCGCGAGCAACCACGCACGACCCGCACCCGACAACCGACCCATCGAGGGTCGCGGGGAACGGCGCGAGCAACCACGCACCACCCGCACCTGAACGCAACGCATCCGCGCCCACCCACCCCCACCCCCGGCCAGGAAGTCACCCCGTGAACCAGAACCGCCTCACCGCCACCCTCTCCACCACCACCCTCTCCACCACCGCCCTCACCGCCCTCGCCCCCATCTCCTGGGGCTCCACCTACTTCGTCACCACCCAATTCCTCCCCACCGACCGGCCGTTGTTCACCGGCATGATGCGCGCCCTGCCCGCCGGCCTCGCCCTGCTCGCGCTCACCAGACGGCTGCCACGGGGCGCCTGGTGGTGGAAGGCGGCGGTGCTCGGCGCGCTCAACATCGGCGCGTTCTTCCCGCTCCTCTTCCTCTCCGCCTACCGGCTGCCCGGCGGCATGGCCGCGGTCATCGGGTCCGTCGGGCCGCTGTGGGTGGCCGGGCTCGCCGCCCTGTTCCTCGGCGAGAGGCCCACCCGGCGCACCCTGCTCACCGGGATCGCCGCGGCCCTCGGGGTGAGCCTCGTGGTCCTGAAGGCGACCGGCTCCTTCGACGCGATCGGGGTGCTCGCCGCACTGGGTTCCTCGGCCTCGATGTCCGCGGGGACCGTGTTCACCAAGCGGTGGGGCCGCCCCGAGGGGGCCGGGCCGCTGGTCCTGACCGGGTGGCAGCTCACCGCGGGCGGGCTCCTCATCGCGCCGGTCGCCTTCTTCGTGGAGGGCGCCCCGCCCGCGCTCGACGGACGCAACCTCGCCGGGTATCTCTATCTCGCCCTGGTGAACACGGCCGTCGCGTACTGGCTCTGGTTCCGAGGCATCGGACGGATGACGGCGACCTCGGTCACCCTCCTCGGCCCGCTCTCCCCGCTCAGCGCCGCGGTCATCGGCTGGGCGGCACTGGGGCAGGCCCTCGCTCCCGTACAGCTCCTCGGGATGGCGATCGCCCTCGGCGCCACGCTCGCCGGACAGGTGGGACAGGCCGGCCAGGCCGGACCAAGGCGACCCGCCGACTCCCCAGGAACGGTAGCGCCCGCTCTTCCATTCAGTTCCACTGAACATAACGCTCGGAAACATTCGATGGACGTGACGGGTCACGCGGTGCGACGGTAGGGACCACCGGGGTCACCCGGGCCACCCGGGCCACCGGGGTCACCCCACCCGGCCCACCGGGGCCCCAGTGAACCCCCGCAGAACCCCGCCGCACCGAAACGGAGTCACCGTGACCGTCCTGGACCACGTCCGCAGCACATCGAGCGCCGCCACCGCGGCCGGGAAGGCGGCCCGCGCCGCCTCCGGGCCCGGGCCGGGGCTCGGGCTCGCACTCGCCGCGGTCGCGACGGTCGTCTGGTCCGGGAGCTTCGTCGCAAGCCGGGCCCTGCACGACTCCGTGCCGCCCGTGCAGGCCGCCTTCTGGCGCTGGCTGATCGCCATCGCCGCGGTCGCCCCGTTCGCACTCCGTGCGACCTGGCGTCAACGCGCCCTGATCCGGCGGCACTTGGGGTTCCTCACGCTCGCCTCGCTGCTCGGCATCACCGTGTACAACACCCTCGTCAACCAGGCCGGGACCTCCACATCCGCCGGGAACATGGGCATGATCATGGCCGCCTCGCCGGTCCTGATGGCCGTCCATGAACGCCTCACCGGCGGCCGGCTCGGCGCCCGCCGCACCGTCGGACTGCTCATCGCCGTCATCGGCGTACTGCTCCTGGTCAGCAAGGGCTCGCTCGCTCTCGACCTCGCCCCCGGCGACCTCTGGATGTTCGCGGCCGCCGTCAGTTTCGCCTCCTACAGCGTGCTGCTGCGCCGCCGCCCCGCCGAACTGCCCGCGCTCACCTTCCTGTTCACGACCTTCGTGCTCGGAGCGCTGATGCTGGCCCCCGCGTACGGCGTCAGCCTCGCCGTCCAGGGCGGTTTCGCCGCGACGCCCGCCACCGTCGGCCCGCTCGTCTATGTCGGGGTGCTCTCGTCGGCCGTGGCGTTCTTCGCCTGGAACAAGGCGATCGCCCTGATCGGGGCCGCCCGCGCGGGAGTCGTCTACTACCTCCAGCCGGTGTGCGTGGCCCTGCTCTCCTACCCGCTCCTGGGCGAGGCGACCGGCCCGGCGCAGCTGGGCTGCATGGCGCTCATCCTCGGCGGGGTCGTCCTGGGAACCCGCAGGTGAGCCGCCCCGTGCGGGCGCCGGTAAGTTGCGTCCCATGAGCGAGTGGGACATCAAGAAACTCCACATCCTGCGGACCCTGCGCGAGCAGGGCACCGTCACCGCGACCGCCGAGGTGCTGCGCATGACGCCCTCGGCGGTCTCGCAGCAGCTGTCCAACCTCGCCAAGCAGCTCGGTGTGACGCTCCTCGAAGCGCACGGCCGACGCGTCCGCCTCACCGACGCCGCCCACCTCGTCCTGCGTCACGCCGAAGCGGTGTTCGCCCAACTGGAGCGTGCCGACGCCGAGTTGGCGGGTTACCTGCAAGGGGAGGCGGGTGAGGTGCGGGTCGGGGCGTTCTCGACCGCCGTGCCCGCCCTCGTCGTGCCCGCCGTGCAGCGGCTGCGCCGCAGCCATCCCGCCCTTGAGGTACGGGTGCGTGAGGCCGAGGCGGCCGAGGCGTACGACCTGCTCGCGGCCGGGGCGGTGGACCTCGCCCTGTCGCTCGCCGCCCACGCGCCCAGCGCCCGCGACCCCAAGTTCGCGCTGCTGCCCCTGCTCACCGACCCCCTCGACGTGGCGCTCCCCGCCGGGCACCCGCTCGCCGCCGAACCGGGTCTGCGCCTCGCCGACCTGGCGCACGAGGCATGGATCTTCGGCGGCAGCGGCCCCTGGTCGGAGATCACCACCGCGGCCTGCGAGGCGGCCGGTTTCGTGCCGGAGCAGGCCCACAGCGCGGCTGGGTGGACCGCGATCCTGGCCATGGTGGAGGCCGGGATGGGGGTGGCGCTCGTCCCGCGCATGGCGGCGGCCGACCGCCGTGCCGGAGTCGTCATGCGGGTGCTGAGCGCGGATCAGCCGCGGCGCCATGTCGTCGCGGCGGTGCGGCGGGGCGCGGAGGAGGGCCCGGCGGTGGCACGGGTCCTCGCGGCGCTGCGGGACGTGGCCGACGTGCGGCCGGGCGGGTAGGGGCGCAGGGGCCGCCGGCGCGCGCCGGCCGCCGGTCACACGCCCGCGTGCAGCGCGTCCAGGCGGGCCAGTTCGTCGGCGGTGAGCCGCAGCGCGCCGGCCGCCACGTTGTCGACGACGTGGTCCGGGTCCCCGGTGCCGGGGATGGCCAGGACATGCGGCCCGCGGTGCAGCGTCCACGCCAGCCGGACCTGCGCCGCGCTCACCCCGCGCTCACGCGCGAGCGCCAGCACCCCCTCGCTGTCCGCACCGCTCGCACCCGCCTGACCTCCCGCCCCCGCGATCGCGTAGAACGGCACGTACGCGATGTCCCGCTCGCCGCACAGCCGCAGCATGTCCTCCTGCGTCCCCGACGTACCGATGCCGTACGGGTTCTGTACGCAGACCACGGGCGCGATGGCCAGGGCCTCGTCGAGGTGGGCGGGGCGGATGTTGGACAGGCCCAGGTGGCGGATGAGCCCCGCCTCGCGCAACTCGGCCAGCGCGCCGAAACGTTCGGCGATCGAATCGGCGCCGACGATGCGCAGGTTCACCACGTCCAGGTGGTCGCGGCCGAGCTGGCGCAGATTCTCCTCGACCTGTCCGCGCAGCTCCTTGGGCGTCCTGGCGTGCTCGCCCCATTCGCCCGTGGGGAGCCGGGCGGGCCCGACCTTGGTGGTGATGACGAGGTCGTCCGCGTACGGGGCGAGCGCCCGGTTGATCAGCTCGTTCGCGGAGCGCAGCGGGGAGAAGTAGAACGCGGCGGTGTCGATGTGGTTCACACCGAGTTCAACGGCCTTGTGCAGAACGGCGATTGCCTGATCGCGGTCCCTCGGTACGGAGTCGGCCCGCAGAGCCGCGCCGTACTGCGGCAGACGCATCGCGCCGAAACCGATCCGGTTGACGTCCAGGTCGCCGAGCTTCCAGGTGCCCGCGGCCGCCGCGGTGATGGTGTCTGAGTTCATGGCCGGGAGTCTGGCATCGGCCGGGGCGTGAACCGGTCGGTGGTCAGAAGTGGCCAGACGCAGGGTGGGCGACCGCCTCCACAGGGCGCCATCCGTTCAGTATCCCTGAAAGAACCGTACGAAAACTTTCGATGGACGTGAGCTGTGGGGTGCCCGAGAGTCGGAGCATGACTTCCGCCACCGAGAACATCGACCTGGACCACACATCCGCGACGGACCCGCACGCCAACGACGCCGCCCCGTACGGCGGGGGCGACCCGTACGCCGACTACCGTTCGGGCGACTTCGCGTTCACCGAGCTCGTCGACCTCGCGGACCGTCGCCTGGGCGCGGGAGTCATCGCCGCCAACGACGAGTTCTTCGCCGAGCGCGAGAACCTTCTCGTCCGGGAGCGGGCCGTCTTCGACCCGGAGCACTTCGGGCACAAGGGCAAGATCATGGACGGCTGGGAGACCCGTCGCCGGCGCGGCGCGGACGCCGACCACGTCTTCCCCGCGCCCGAGGACCACGACTGGGCGCTCGTCCGGCTCGGCGCGCCCGGCGTGATCAAGGGCGTCGTCGTCGACACGGCCCACTTCCGTGGCAACTACCCGCAGCGGATCTCCCTACAGGCAACGGCAGTTGAGGGCTCGCCAAGCCCTGGCCGGCTCCTCGCCGACGACGTGAAGTGGGACGAGATCGTCCCGCCGACCCCGGTGCGCGGCCACGCCGAGAACGGCTTCGAGATCACCACCGGCCGTCGCTACACCCACGTCCGGCTCTGCCAGCACCCCGACGGCGGCGTGGCCCGCCTGCGCGTGCACGGCGAGGTCGTACCGGACCCGGAGTGGCTGGACACGCTGGGCACGATCGACCTCGTGGCGGTCGTCAACGGCGGTTCGTACGAGGACGCGTCGGACAAGTTCTACTCCTCGCCCACGCAGATCATCCTGCCCGGCACCTCGCGCAAGATGGACGACGGCTGGGAGAACCGGCGCCGCCGCGTCCGCGACACCAACGACTGGGTGCGGTTCCGGCTGGTCGCCCAGGGTGCGATCCGGGCGGTCGAGATCGACACGGCGTACCTGAAGGGGAACTCGGCGGGCTGGATCGCGCTGAGCGGGCGTGACGGCGAGTCGGGGGAGTGGTTCGAGATCATCCCGCGTACGCAGCTTCAGCCCGACACGCTGCACCGTTTCCGCCTCCCCGCGCAGGCCGTGGCGACACACGTCCGCCTGGACGCGTTCCCCGACGGCGGGGTGGCCCGGATGCGCCTGCACGGCACCCTCACGGCCCAGGGCGCGGCCGAACTGCGCCGCCGCCACACGGAGTTGACGGGCTGATCCCCCCACTCCCCCTCACCACCGCCCGGCGGAACGGTTGCGCACCGACGCCCGTCCGCCGGGCGGCTTCCATGTGCGCCCCGAGCGGACCGACCCGCTAGATGTCAGCGCGCTTGGCAAATGCGAGCAGGCCGAGGAAGGCGCTGGGGGAGAGCCGCAGGGTGGGGCCGTCGGGGTTCTTGCTGTCCCGTACGGGGACGGTGCCGGTGTGGGCGAGGTTGGTGGCGACCTCGATGCACTGGCCGCCGTTGTTGCTGTACGAGGACGTGAACCAGCGGGGGGTGGGTTCGGTAGTCACGAGGTGCCCTTTCTTCGCTCGCTGAGGGCGGCCCGGCGCTTCGGCCGACGAGCCCGTTAGATGTCGGTGTGCTTGGCCAGATCTACGAGGCCGAGGAAGGCGCCGGGGGAGAGCCGCAGGGTGGGGCCGCCGGGGTTCTTGCTGTCCCGTACGGGGACGGTGCCGGTGGGGGCGAGGTTGGTGGCGACCTCTATGCACTGGCCGCCGTTTTCGCTGTACGAGGACGTGAACCAACGGGGGGAGGGTTCGGCTGTCACGGAGTGCCCCTTCGTATCTCGCTGATCATGGCCACGGAGGCCGCCTGAGAGAGTGCTTCCGCCTGTAGCTGATGGTACTTCCGCAGTATGGGGAGAACCGCAGTTGATTCGCGCTCCAAGTGGCCTCGTTGGGCAGACTCGGCGTACGACATGAGCGAGCGGTCGGTGCTCGTCAGCACGGTGACGGGCAGGCTGAAAGGTCGACGTTCCCCCATGCTGAACGGCGCGACTTGGAGGACGGTGTTCGGGAGTTCGGCAAAGGTCAACAGCCACTCGCATTGGGCGTCCATGACAGCGGCACCGCCGACGGGCCTGCGGACGCAACTCTCGTCCAGCACCACGAAGACCATCGGCGGTGGCGTTCGGTTGATCGCCGCTTGGCGTTCGGCGACGAGCGCCGTCTGTTCCGCCGCCTGCTCGGGCGTGATGGCGCCCCGCTTGACGGCGCTTCCGGCGAGGACGGCCGCGTACTGCGGGGTTTGGAGCAGGCCGGGCACGACGCCCACCTCGTACAGACGGATCTCCGCCGCCCGGCTTTCGTGGCCCACGTACTCCGGGAAACCCTCCAGGAGTGAGCCGTGCCGGATCTCACGCCAGTCGCGCTCGAACGTGTCGAGGGCGCCCACCAGGCCGAACGCGACGTCAGCTCTGCGTGAGAAGCGAAGAGTTGGCATCTTGCGACCAGTTTCGACGGCCGACACATGCGTGCTGGAGTAGCCCATGTGCTCGCCGAGGTCTTCCTGCTTCCAGCCGCGCGCTTCCCGGGCACTGCGCAGACGCGCTCCGAACGCAGCCTGGGGGCTGGCGTCGGGCTGTAACTCCTTGCGGTTCAAGGGGCCTTCACCGACCTTCCGTGCACTCCTGACACGTTGATGGAGTCCCGACTCTAAGCCACGCTGATGGCTCCCGGTAGTGGAATCGCTACAGAGAGGAGCGGCGCGTGTTCCGTGGACGCAATCCCCGCGCGGACCCCCCGGCAAGGCGGCACACCGAGGAGCCGGACGCTCTCGTCGCGGCAGGTGGTTTCTGGCGGCTCGTGCCGGACGGGGTTCCGCGCGGCCCCTACGCGCTCCCGTCACTCGACGTACTCACGGCCGCTCTGGCCGGACTGCAAAGGCGGTTGGAAGCTGTGTCCTCACCCATGGAGTACATGCCCTGGCTCGAACCGGTCCCCATGCCCGGCTGCACCGTCTGTGCGCGAGCGAGCCGGGAGCGGGCCCGGGCGCACATGGCCGGCGACTGCGGTGCCGTGGCCCGGGCCACCGAGCGCATTCGGCAACACCCTCATGCGCCCGCCGAGGAGGGGTGAGAACGTGCTGGACCTGGCCGCCGTGCGCGCCACGGACTTCACGAAGCCGCGCCCGGGGCCGATCGACCCGAAGGTCTGTCCCGCGTGCGCGTTGGTCAGGGCGATCGCCGTCGAGGCGGTGGAGAGCGACGACCGGGCGCTGGCCGGACAGTGGGTTGAACTCGCCCGTACGCATGCCGAGTTGGGACATCCGTGGGACACCCGGTGGCGGCGACCGTAGGGCGTTCTGCGCGGCGGCGCCACCCTGGGCGGGCCCAAGTCGAAGCCGTGCCGTGGGGGTGGGGGCGGGCCCGAGCTGGAGCCGCCCCCACCCCTGGCTCCGCTAGGCGGATTCCGCGTCGGCGGACTGGGCGCGAAGGGCGCGCTCGACGCCTGCTCGGGACTCCGACATCAGGCGGCGCAGCGAGGCGTTCGGCTGGGCCGAGGACAGCCAGGCGTCCGTCGCGTCCAGGGTTTCCTGGGAGACGAGCAGCGCCGGGTACAGGCCCACCGCGATCTGCTGGGCGATCTCGTACGAGCGGGACTCCCACACGCCCTTGACCGCGTCGAAGAACTTCGCCGAGTAAGGGGCGAGGAGTTCGCGCTGGTCGGTCTGGACGAAGCCGCCGATCACGGCCTCCTGAACGGCGTTGGGGAGGTTGCCCTCCTCCACCACCGACGCCCACGCCTCGGCCTTCGCCTCGGCCGTCGGACGCGCGGCCCGCGCCGTCGCGGCGTGGCGCTCGCCGGCCGCCGTCTTGTCGCGCTCCAGCTCCGCCGCGATGTCCGGCTCGTCGAACACGCCGGTGGCGGCGAGCCGTTCCACGAACGCCCAGCGCAGCTCGGTGTCCACGGCCAGGCCCTCGATGACCTCCGTGCCCGTCAACAGGGCCTGGAGCAGGTCGAGTTGCTGCGGGGTGCGGGCCGTCGCCGCGAACGCCCTGGCCCACGCCAGCTGGTGGTCGCTGCCCGGCTCGGCGGTGCGCAGGTGCGCCAGCGTCGCCTCGGTCCACTGGGTCAGGCCCGCGTCGCGCCACTCGGGCGCCGCGTACAGGTCGATGGCCAGCTTCACCTGGCGGTGCAGGGACTGCACCACACCGATGTCGGACTCCTTGGTGATGCCGGACAGGACCAGCGCCAGGTAGTCGCGGGTGGCCAGCTCGCCGTCGCGGGTCATGTCCCACGCCGAGGCCCAGGACAGGGCGCGCGGCAGGGACTCGGCGAAGTCGCCCAGGTGCTCGGTGACGACCCGCAGGGACTCCTCGTCCAGACGGACCTTCGCATACGACAGGTCGTCGTCGTTGAGCAGCACGACCGCGGGCCGCGCCTTGCCCACCAGGGCGTCCACGGCGGTGAGTTCACCGTCGATGTCCAGCTCGACGCGGTCGGTGCGCACCAGCTTGCCCGCCGCGTCGAGATCGTAGAGGCCGATCGCGATGCGGTGCGGACGCAGCGTGGGCTCGCCCTTGGCGCCGACGGGCAGCGCGGGGGCCTCCTGGCGGACGGCGAAGGAGGTGATGACGCCCGCGTCGTCGACCGCGATCTCGGGACGCAGCACATTGATGCCGGCCGTTTCCAGCCACGCCTTGGACCACGTCTTCAGGTCACGCCCGCTCGTCTTCTCCAGCGCGCCGAGCAGGTCGGACAGGCGGGTGTTGCCGAACGCGTGCGCCTTGAAGTAGGCCTGCACGCCCTGGAAGAACTCGTCCATGCCGACGTAGGCGACGAGCTGCTTGAGGACCGAGGCACCCTTGGCGTACGTGATGCCGTCGAAGTTGACCAGGACGTCGTCCAGGTCACCGATCTCGGCCATGATCGGGTGCGTCGAGGGCAGCTGGTCCTGCCGGTACGCCCAGGTCTTCATCGTGTTGGCGAACGTGGTCCACGAGTGCGGCCAGCGCGAGCCCTCGGCGTACGCCTGGCAGGCGATCGAGGTGTAGGTGGCGAACGACTCGTTCAGCCACAGGTCGTTCCACCACTCCATCGTGACCAGGTCGCCGAACCACATGTGGGCCAGCTCGTGCAGGATGGTCTCGGCGCGCAGCTCGTACGACGCGTTCGTCACCTTGGAGCGGAACACGTACTGGTCGCGGATGGTGACCGCGCCCGCGTTCTCCATCGCGCCCGCGTTGAACTCCGGCACGAACAGCTGGTCGTACTTGGCGAACGGGTAGGCGTAGTCGAACTTCTCCTGGAACCAGTCGAAGCCCTGCCGGGTCACCGCGAAGATCTCGTCCGCGTCAAGGAACTCGGCGAGCGAGGGACGGCAGTAGATGCCCAGCGGCACCGACTGCCCGTCCGCGCCCTCGTACGAGGAGTGCACCGAGTGGTACGGGCCCGCGATCAGCGCGGTGATGTACGAGGAGATGCGCGGCGTCGGCTCGAACACCCAGAGGTCGTCCTTGGGCTCCGGGGTCGGCGAGTTGGAGATCACCGTCCAGCCGCTCGGCGCCTTCACGGTGAACTGGAAGGTCGCCTTCAGGTCGGGCTGCTCGAACGAGGCGAACACGCGGCGCGCGTCCGGAACCTCGAACTGCGTGTACAGATAAGCCTGTTGGTCCACCGGGTCCACGAAGCGGTGCAGGCCCTCGCCGGTGTTGGTGTAAGCGCAGTCCGCGATCACCTTGAGTTCGTTCGGACCGGCGGCGAGCCCGGTCAGGGCGATCCGCGAGTCGGCGAACACGGCGGCCACGTCGAGCGCGGCGCCGTTGAGTACGACCTCGTGCACGGTCGGCGCGACCAGGTCGATGAAGGTCTCCGCCCCGGCCTCGGACGCATCGAAGCGGACGGTGGTCGCGGACCGGTAGGTCCCCCCGTCCTGCGCGCCGCTCAGATCGAGCTCGATCTCGTACGAGTCGACGGTGAGCAGGGCGGCCCGCCGCTGCGCCTCTTCACGGGTCAGATTCGTGCCAGGCACCCGGTCATCTCCTTCAGATGCTTCAGTTCCATCAGATCGTGGGGTTCCAGCCATCCTCGCACGCGAAATGCGCAGCGCGCTGTCTGTTTCCCGCCCGTGAACAGGGCTCCGCGCGGCCACCCTGGAGCAACCCTGGGGGGCGGCCCTGAGGGGGCGGCGCGGTTCTCGGCTGCGGGCCGGTGGGGGCTGCTCGCGCGGTTCCTCGTGCCCCTGGACCCGTTTTCGGATGCGGGCCGTGGGTGGTTGCTCGCGCGGTTCCTCGTGCCCTCAACTCCGCCTCGGCCGCGGGCCTGTGGGGGACTGCGTGTCCGGCCGCGGACGGGCCGCGGCCGGACATCGGCAGGTCCAGGGGGGGCTAGCCCTTGAGCTCGGCCGCCACCAGCTCGGCGATCTGGACGGCGTTCAGCGCAGCGCCCTTGCGCAGGTTGTCGTTGGAGAGGAACAGCGCGAGACCGTTCTCCACGGT
This sequence comes from Streptomyces sp. NPDC048416, assembly GCF_043200435.1. Taxonomy (NCBI): domain Bacteria; kingdom Bacillati; phylum Actinomycetota; class Actinomycetes; order Kitasatosporales; family Streptomycetaceae; genus Streptomyces; species Streptomyces sp. NPDC048416. The sequence continues at coordinate 164,267 of NZ_JBICXU010000001.1, read as the reverse complement.
CTCGTCGACCCGGATGCGGCCCACGTACGACGCGTCCTTGCCGGCCGCCTGGAGCGGGGTCGGGATCTCCGAGAGCTCCACGCCCGGGGCCGCGCCCAGCAGCTCGTACGCGCGCTCCACGCTGATCGGGCGCTCGAAGCGGGCGTTCACCTGGAGCGAGTGGCCCGAGAAGACCGGCACCCGGACACACGTGCCCGAGACCTTCAGCTCCGGGATCTCCAGGATCTTGCGGGACTCGTTGCGGAGCTTCTGCTCCTCGTCGGTCTCGAAGGAGCCGTCGTCGACGATGCTGCCCGCGAGCGGGAGCACGTTGAAGGCGATGGGGCGCTTGTAGACGCCCGGCTCGGGGAACGCGACCGCGTCGCCGTCGAAGGTCAGCTGATCGGCCGCCTCGGCGACCTTGCAGGCCTGCTCGTGCAGCTCGGCCACGCCCGCCAGGCCCGAGCCGGAGACGGCCTGGTAGGTGGTGGCGACCATCGCCGTGAGTCCGGCCTCGTCGTGCAGCGGGCGAAGGACCGGCATCGCGGCCATCGTGGTGCAGTTCGGGTTGGCGATGATCCCCTTGGGACGGTTGCGCACCGCGTGCGGGTTGACCTCGGAGACCACGAGGGGGACCTCGGGGTGGCCGCGCCACGCGGAGGAGTTGTCGATCACCACGGCGCCCTGCGAGGCGACCTTCTCGGCCAGGGCGCGCGAGGTGGCACCGCCCGCCGAGAACAGCACGATGTCCAGGCCGGAGTAGTCGGCGGTGGACGCGTCCTCGACCGTCACACCGTCCAGGACCGTGCCGGCGGACCGCGCGGAGGCGAAAAGACGCAGCTCGTCGACCGGGAAGTCCCGCTCGACGAGGATCTTGCGCATGACTGAGCCGACCTGCCCGGTGGCTCCGACGATTCCGACCCTCACGGTGACTCCTTTGGTGCTCACGTGCTGCTCACGTGGTCATGTACGGATCCGGCGCATCCATGATGCGTCGGCTCCCGGCGGATTTGTCCAATCCATTGTCCGGGGTGTGGGACGCCTGCCCACTGACGGGCAGACCATGGCACGCAGTGTCACGGTCGTGGCCGGTGTCACGCCGGGCCATGCGGGTCTCACCGGCGTGATCGCGGCAGCGACAAGCGGGGCGGGTGCTCGTGAAGAGCGCCCGCCCCGCCGTCGTTCCCGTAGGGACCGTTACTGCGTGACCTTCCCGATGATCACGCTGCCGGTGCCCGCGGCGGTACCGCGCTCGTTCACGAGCTGCACGGTGCCGAAGAACTGGCGTCCCTCGGGAGCCGCGCCGGCCGCGACGACATCGGCCGTCACCTGCGCCGAGGCGCCGCCCGCCAGCTTGAACGTCTTGCTCTCGTCGACCTTGACGGTGCCGAGCGAGGGCGCGAAGTACACGTCCTTGTAGGCGTACGTCGTCGAACCGGACGGAACCGCGTACCCGGCCACCTGGATCGTGTACGTGCCCGCGGCCGGCTTGACCAGGCTGACCGACTCGTTCGCGCTGCTCGTCGTCGCCTGGGCGACCGCCTTGCCGTTCTGGTCCAGGACGTACAGGTCGAGGTCGGCGCCCGCGTCCGAGGTGCCGCCGATCGACACGTCCAGGTGCTCGACGCCCGCGCCGATGGTGACCTTGCTGGTCTGCGTCTCACCGGTCTTGATGGTGGGGGTCGCGACCTTCGCCGAGCCGAGCGAGCCGCCCTGGAGCTTGCCGTCGAGGGCGGCGAAGTTGTTGGTCACCTTCCACTGCACGGGGGCCGGGGTGCCGGCCTTCGCGTCGGGCACCGTCTGGGTGGCCGGGTCGAAGGTGACGCCGAGCACCGAGACGTCCAGCTTGTAGGAGTTGTCCAGGTACGGCGACGTACGACGTGCCTCGACCTCGATCTCCCAGACACCGGCCTGCGGGTTCGTGTACGAACGCAGGTCGGGGCGGCAGGTGTTGGTGGGGTTGTCGTAGTTCGGGTAGCAGTTCGGCGTCGCCGTCGTGTCCAGGGCCACACCGTAGGGGTGGATGGAGATGAAGCGGGTCTGGCTGCCCGAGCGCAGCGCGCCCATGCGGACTTCCAGGTTCTTCGCGCCCGCCGGGACGTTCACGAAGTACGACGTGGTGGCGTTGCGCTCCACCGTCGAGGAGGCCGTGAAGGTGTAGCCGGGGCCCGCGATGGGGGTCGCGACGATGACCGTGGCCATGATCTGCTGGTCCACGCCGACCGTCTTGGCGTCGTCGACCTGGAGGATCGCGCTGTGCACGCCGGCGGACTTCGGCTGCGCCTGCACCTTGACGGTGACGGGCTTGCCGAGCGGCAGGTTCACTTCCTTGCTGCCGAGCACCGTGAACGTGCCGTCGTCGTTCTTGAACGACAGCTTGTGCTTGACGTTCTTGTCCGGGCCCGTGGTGCGGGTGACCGTGACGTCGTACGTCTTCTTCTGCTTGGCCTTCAGGCCGCTCTCGCGGTCGTAGATGCCGGTGCCGACGTTCGGGGTCTTGAGCGCGAAGCCGAGCGCGCTGGAGACCGGCGCGGCGACGGTGTACTCGTGGGCCGGGGCCTTCTTCTTCGCGGTCTGCTTGATCGCGTCCCAGGCGCCCACGATGTTGATGAGGCCGGCGCCCTCGGAGTAGGCCTGGGTGCCCTTGATGTGCTTGGCCGTGGAGGTCAGCGCGGTGCGCAGGTCGGCAGGCGGCAGGTCGATGTCCTGCTGCTTGGCGGCCGAGATCAGCAGCGCGGACGCGCCGGCGGCCTGCGGGGAGGCCATCGAGGTGCCCTGGAGCATCGAGTAACCGGCCGGCAGGTCGTAGCCCGCCTCCTTGACGGGGCTGCCGGGCAGCCAGGTCTCGGTGGAGTTGATGGCCGCGCCGGGCGCGGTCAGCGTCGGCGTGAAGCCGCCGTCCTCACGCGGGCCGCGCGAGGAGAACGGCATCATCTGGTAGGCCGTGGAGACCCCGGAGCCGTAGTTGGCGGCCCAGGTCTCCTTGGAGATGGCGGCGCCCACCGAGATGACGTGGTCGGCGAGGCCGGGGTCACCGATGGTGTTGACGCCCGGGCCGTCGTTGCCGGCCGAGATGACCAGCTGAACGCCGTAGGTGTCGATGAGGCGCTTGTAGAGCTCGGAGCGCGCGTTGTTGCCGTCGTTGAGCGCCGGCAAACCGCCGATCGACATGTTGACGATGTCGACGTGGCGGTTGGTGACGAGGTCGATCATGCCCTCGGTCAGCGCGATGTTGGTGCAGCCGCCGTCCCAGTTGCAGGCACGCGAGGAGACGATCTTCGCGCCCGGCGCGGCCCCGCTCATCTTGCCGCCGAACAGGCCGTTCGCGGAGGTGATGCCCGCGACGTGGGTGCCGTGCTCGGACTCGATGACGCCGATGTTGACGTAGTCCGAGGTGTGCCCGGCCGCGTCGTAGACGACGTTCTTGCGGATCTCGACGGTGAACGGCACCCGCTCGACGACGTCGGTCGCAGGGTTGTCGGTACCGAAGTAGCCGATCTGGTAGCCGTCCTTGTACGGCTTCATCGGAGCGTCGTCCGTGAAGTCGTTGTTGTTGTTCAGGTCCACGCGGACCGTGCCGGCGACCGGGTCGTAGAGCACGCCCCAGCTGTCGGTGGTGTCGCCGTCCCGGTTCAGGTCGCCCTTGGCGTCGCCGCCCGCGGTGACCTTCTCGGCGAACGTGGAGAAGTCGTACGAGCCCGCCGGGGCCTTCCAGGACTTGCCGCCCGCGGTGAACGTCGGCCCCGCGACCGCGCTGTTGGCGCGCAGCCAGGTGCCGTCGTTGTCCTGCACCGGGTCGGTCGAGGTGACCCAGTCGACGATCTTGCGCTCGCCGGTGGTGGTCTTCTGGAGCGCCGGGTGGCCGATGTCGACGCCCGAGTCCAGGATGCCGATGGTGACCCCGCGGCCGTCCGCCTGCGGGTGCTGCTTGACGAAGTCGACCGCGCCCGTCTCGAAGTTCGGGTTGTACGGGTTCTTCGCCGGGGTGTTCTTGTCCGGGGCCGGGTAGCTGTTCGAGGTGCGCAGCTGCCTGGCGGACTTCGTGGTGTCGCCCGACGGGGTCGGGTCGTCCAGCTGAATGTCCTGCTTGAGGTCGATGCCGTGCACCGAGGGCAGCTTCGCCGCGGCCTTCAGGGCGGCCTCGGCCTTCGCCGTCGGCAGCGTCGCGCGGACGTAGCCGAGCTTGTCGTCCTGCTTGCCCACGGTCGCCCCCGCGACCGAGTGGAGCTGCTGGGCGACGGCGGACGTGGCACCCGGGGCGGTGGCCACCATGACGGTGACGCTCTTCTCGCCCTTGGCCTGGGCCTCGGAGAGGCGCTGCTCGTCGGCCTTGCCGAGTTTGTCCTCGGCGGTCTTGGCCGGAGCGGTCTTCACCGGGGGCGCGCTCCACGGGTCGTCGCCGGTGGTGGCGAAGGCCGGTGCGGCGCCCGCCGTGACGAGCGCGGCCACCAGGCCGGCCGCCGCCGCTATTCGAGCCGTGCGTCTCGCCCCGGGTATGGGGCGCGGGGATTCAGTGGTCATCAGCATCCCTGTGAAGTGGGTAAGGGTCCGGCTCGTGAAACGGTTCGTATTTCGGTGCCGGATGACCGCTGAGCATTGCGTATATGACTGTTGTTTGTGGAGAGTTGACCGTTAGGTGATGTGAACATGGCGTATTCCCGCCACGGCGCACGACCCGCCACCCCGGCACGCCGCCCCGTTCCGTCAGGGAGCGGCGCCCGCGCGCCGCGCCCCGTAACCTCACCCAATGAACACGGAGTTGCGGGTGGCGGCCTACGCCGTATGCGTACGGGAAACCGGAGGCGTCCAGGAGATCCTGCTCGCCCGCTGGGTCGCCCGTGACGGCACCAAGCGCTGGACGCTGCCGGGCGGCGGCATGGACCACGGCGAGGACCCCCTCGACACGGTCGTGCGCGAACTCGACGAGGAGACCGGCTACGCCGTCGAACCGGTCCGGCTGCTCGGCATCGACTCCATCAACCGGCGCTATCCGCGCAAACTCGGCAGGTTCGCCGACTTCCAGGGGCTGCGCATCGTGTACGAGGGCCGGGTCACCGGCGGCGCCCTGCGCCACGAGACCAACGGCTCCACCGACCTGGCCGCCTGGCATCCGCTGGCCGGCGTGACCGACCTTGAGCGCGTCGAACTCGTCGACGTGGGGCTCCAGTTGTGGCGCCTGCGGCCCGCCACCGGCAAGGTGCACCCGGCCACCGACTGAGCCGGCTGTTCCGGCCGCGGGCGGCGGGCCGTTCCCCTCCCGAAGGCCCGCCGCGCACGGCCGGTGTCAGCGGGGGAGGACCACCACGTAGGCGGCGGGCTCCCGTTCGGCGGACGCCATCAGCGCGGTCCGCACCACGGCCGCCTGCTGCTCAAGGCACTCGCGCAGCTTCTTCGGCGTGATGTGCACGACGGTGATCCCCAGCCGCTCAAGTGCCTCGCGCTTGCGGCTGTACTGCGACCACAGCGCGGCCTCCTCCTCCCCTTCCGACCGGCTCTGCCGCGGCGCCCGGGTGTCCAGCTCCACCGCCACGCCCTGCTCCGGCCAGTACGCGTCGAGGCCGCCCAGGTGCGGACCGCCGGGCAGACGCAGGTCCACGTTCCACAGCGGGTCCGGCAGGGCGAACCCGCGCACCATCGCGTAAAGCCGCTCCTCGGCGATCGAGCGCCCCTCGGCGAGCAGCGCGTCCACCGCGTCCACCACATGGGGTCGGCTCAGCAGCCTGGCCTGCGTCAACTCCCGTACGACGGCGGCCGGTTCGGTGTGGCCGCAGCGCACGGCCTCGGTGAGCAGCCGGCGTACGGTTTCGGCGTCGTCCAGGACCGCGACCGCGTCGGCGAGCGCCCGCGGCACCGGCGCCACCGGCACCCCCGCGATCATCTCCGCGCCGGGCATCACGTGCGCCCGCACCAGCTGGACACAGCCGGTGGAGCGCAGCCGCCGGGTGCGCGGCACCAGGAGCTCGATCCGGTCGAGCGAGAGCAGCGGGGGAGCGGAGGAGAACCGGTGCAGCGCGAGCGCCGCGAGCCCCGTCACGACGGCCGCCGGCGGCTCGGCGTGGGCCTGGCCCTGCGCAGGGACGGCCTTGGCGCGCCCGGTGGCCGGCCACCCCGCGTACAGCAGCGCCCCATGCAGCCGCTCCTCGCTGGTGACCGGGCCCGGGTGCAGCACGTACACCCCGGGAAGCAGCTGCTGCCAGGGGCCGCCGGGGCGGCACTGGGCGGCGGCGCGGGCGGCCGAAACCCCGTGCGCGCGCAGCTGGTCGGCGCGGAGCACGCGCCGCTGGACATCGGTGAGGTGGCTCAGGGGGCGGGGGGAGAGCGGGGTGTTGTGGTTCATGCCGCAGGGTTTTCCGCACCCGGGGCGCCCGCTAACCGCTGTTACAAGCCCGTCGACAAATCCGGACAACCCCGTCCTAAAGTACGGGCGTTCGAGTGCCGATCAGGGGGGCCCGTTCGAGGGCCCCCCGATCGGGTGTCAGCGGGCGGTGGCCGCCGCGTCGCAGGCCTGGCCGCGCAGGGCGCGTGCCAGGTCGTCACGGGCCTCGACGACCAGGCGGCGCAGGGCGGGAGCCGCGTCCGCGTGCGCGGCGAGCCAGGTGTCGGTCGCCTTCAGCGTCGCCTCGTCGTCCTGGAGCCCGGGGAACAGGCCCCTGACGACGTCCATGCCGATCTGGATCGAACGGTCGGCCCAGACCCGCTCGATCGCCTCGAAGTACTTCGGGGCGTACGGCGCGGTCAGCTCGCGCTGCGAGGGCTGGTCGAAGCCCGAAATCGTCGCCTCCACCAGCGCGTTGGACAGCTGGTCCGACTCCACGACCTGCGCCCAGGCCTGCGCCTTGACCGCCGCCGAGGGACGCGCGGCCAGACAGCGCACATGATGGCGCTTGCCGGACGCGGTGTCGTCACGGGCCAGCTCCGCGTCGATGGCCGACTCCTCGACGACGCCGTGCGCGGCCAGCGGTTCGAGCAGCGTCCAGCGCAGCTCCTGGTCCACGTCGAGACCGTCGATCTTCGCGGTGCCCGCGAGCAGCCCCTGAAGGAGCTGGAAGTCGGAGCCGGAGACCGCCGTCGCCGCGAAGAAACGCGCCCAGGTGAGCTGGTGCTGGCTGCCCGGCTCGGCGAGCCGCAGCTCGTGCAGGGCGCCCGAGGCGAGCTGGGCCCCGCCCTCCGTGCGCCAGGCAGGCGCCGCGTAGTGGACGACCGCCGACCGCGCCCAGGAGTGCAGCATCTGGAGCACGCCGATGTCCGACTCGCGGCCCGCGTGCGCGAGGACGAGCGCGACGAAGTCACGGGCCGGCATCAGCGCGTCCCGCGTCAGGTTCCACAGCGCCGACCAGCACAGGGCGCGCGCCAGCGGGTCGCTCATGTCGCCGAGGTGGGCGCGCAGGGTGGTCAGCGAACCCTCGTCGAAGCGGATCTTGCAGTAGGTCAGGTCGTCGTCGTTGACCAGGATCAGATCGGGCCGCTCGGACCCGGCGAGCTCGGCCACCACGGTGCGCGGGCCCTCGACGTCGACCTCGGCGCGCGCATAGCGCACGAGCGCCCCCGACTCGTTGCGGTACAGGCCGACCGCGACCCGGTGCGGACGCAGTTCCGGGTGCGACGGCACGGCCTCCTGGACCACGGCGAGCTCGGTGATGCGGTCGCCCGCGTCATAAGTGGCCACCGGCGTAAGGGAGTTGACGCCCGCCGTCTGGAGCCAGGAACGCGACCACGTCGCCATGTCGCGCCCGGACACCTCTTCGAGGACCGAGAGCAGATCACCGAGGCGGGTGTTGCCGTAGGCATGCCGCTTGAAGTAACGCCGGGCGCCCTCCAGGAAGTCGTCCCGGCCGACGTACGCGACGAGCTGCTTGAGCACCGAGGCGCCCTTGGCGTACGTGATCCCGTCGAAGTTGAGCTTGGCGTCCTCCAGGTCACGGATGTCGGCCGTGATCGGGTGGGTGGACGGCAACTGGTCGGCGCGGTACGCCCACGCCTTGCGGTTGTTGGCGAAGGTCACCCAGCTGTTGGTGAAGCGCGTCGCCTCGGCCTGCGAGAACGAGCCCATGAAGTCGGCGAAGGACTCCTTGAGCCACAGGTCGTCCCACCACACCATGGTGACGAGGTCGCCGAACCACATGTGGGCCATCTCGTGCAGGATGACGTTGGCCCGGCGCTCGTAGGCGGCCTGGGTCACCTTGCCGCGGTAGATGTACTCCTCGCGGAAGGTCACAAGCCCCGGGTTCTCCATCGCGCCCAGGTTGTACTCGGGCACGAACGCCTGGTCGTACTTCCCGAACGGATAGGGGAAGTCGAAGTTGTCGTGGAAGAAGTCCAGGCCCTGCTTGGTGACGAGGAAGACGTCGTCGGCGTCGAAGTGCTTGGCGAGCCCCTTGCGGCACATCGCGCCGAGCGGGATCTCCAGGGTGCGGCCGTCGTCGAAGACGCGGGTGTAGGAGTCCGTGACGTAGTGGTACGGGCCCGCGACCACGCAGGTGATGTACGTCGAGATCGGCTCGGTGGGCGCGAAGCGCCACACCCCGTCGGGTTCCTGGCCGCCCGCGCCGTTGGACCACACCGTCCAGCCCTCGGGGGCCAGGGCCTCGAAGACGAAGGGCGCCTTGAGGTCGGGCTGCTCGAAGGTGGCGAACACCCGCCGCGAGTCGGCCGGTTCGTACTGCGTGTAGAGGTAGACCTCGCCGTCTTCCGGGTCGACGAAGCGGTGCATGCCCTCGCCGGTCCTGCTGTAGGCGCACTGCGCGTCGACCACGAGGACGTTGTCCTCGGCCAGGCCGTCCAGGGCGATCCGGCTGCCGTCGAAGACCTCGGCCGGGTCGAGCGCGCGGCCGTTGAGCGTCACCGAGGTCACCGCAGGGGCGACGAGGTCGGCGAAGGTGGCGGCGCCGGGGCGGGCCGAGCGGAAGCGGATCGTGGTCAGCGACCGGAAGGTGCGGGGCCCGTCCGGGGCGTCCCCGACCGCGGACCGCAGGTCGAGAGAGACGTCGTAGCCCTCGACGGACAGCAGCTCGGCCCGCTCGCGGGCCTCGTCGCGGGACAGATTCTCACCGGGCACGGGCACTCCTTTGTGTCTCGTTCGAACGGCTTCGATCCTCCCACGCCGCCGAGTCGGCGGCGGAGCGGGAACGCGATCGGCCCCAGGGGACGCGGGGACGGAATGCTTTCGGCCACCTTCGGTGTTCGGCCGTACAGACGCTTGCTTTTTCGTCGTGCCCGATGTTGAGCGCTGTTGCCCGAGGAGAGACATGCCCGAGAACGCCAAGACCCCCGTCGACTTCTGGTTCGACCCCCTGTGCCCCTGGGCCTGGATGACCTCGCGCTGGATGCTGGAGGTCGAAAAGGTGCGGGACGTCCAGGTGCGCTGGCACGTGATGAGCCTCGCCGTCCTGAACGAGGACCGCCTCGACGACCTGCCCGCCCAGTACGCCGAGAGCATGCGGCCCGGTGGCAAGGCCTGGGGCCCGGTACGCGTCGTCGTCGCGGCGCAGGAGCTGCACGGCGACGACGTCGTCGGCAAGCTGTACACCGCGCTCGGCACCCGCATCCACAACGAAGGCCTCGGTGTGACGCGCGAAGCCGTCGCCGCCGCGCTCAAGGACGTGGACCTGCCCGCCGCGCTCATCGACCACATGGACCAGGACACCTACGACACCCAGCTGCGTGCCTCCCACAAGAGGGGCATCGAGCTGGTCGGCCAGGACGTCGGCACGCCCGTCATCGCGGTGCCCGGCGCCGACGGCGGGCAGGTCGCCTTCTTCGGCCCGGTCGTCACCCCGGCCCCGCAGGGTGAGGCCGCGGCCAAGCTGTGGGAGGGCACCCTGCTCGTCGCCGCGACGCCCGGCTTCTACGAGCTCAAGCGCAGCCGCACGGTGGGCCCCGACTTCACCAACCTCTGACCCCCCGACACCGGCCACCCCCGCGCGACGCCGGCCCCCCAACAGGGCCCGCGCCCTGCGACCCCGGGTGCCCTACTGGGGGCGCGCCCTGCGACCCCGGGTCCCCTCCTGGGCGTGCGCCCTGTGACTTCGGGTGTGCTGCTGGGCGTGCGCCCTGCGAGTCCGGGTCCCCTCCTGGGCGTGCGCCCTGCGAGTCCGGGTCCCCTCCTGGGCGTGCGCCCTGCGAGTCCGGGTGCCCTACGAGGCCCGCGCCCTGCGACCCCGGGTGCCCTACTGGGCGTGCGCCCTGCGACGCCAGGTGCCCTACTGGGGGCGCGCCCTCCGACCCCGGGTGCCCTACTAGGGGCGCGGGGAACTGCGCGGGTGCCCCAGCACGGTCCGCACCTGAAGGCGGCGGGGTTGCTGGGGCTTCGCCCCAGACCCCGGGAGTCACCCCACCCCACCCCTTCCCGAAACCCTCCGGGGGCGGGAGAGGGGCTGAGGTCCAGGCTCCTGGGGCTCTGCCCCAGACCCCGTTCGCGCCTGAACGGCGCTCGTCCTCAAACGCCGGACAGGCTGAGGCGCCCCATGCCGCCCGGCACCGAGTAGTTCAGGGGCGCGGGGAACTGCGCGAGACGCCAGCACGGTCCGCAGATGTACCCGGAGTCAGGGGCGCGGGGAACTGCGCTGGGCATGTCGATGACGCGGGTACGCGAAGGGCCCCCGCGAGTCATGTCCTCGCGGAGGCCCTTCGTTCCATCCGCCCGCACGTGAAGGGTGAGAAGACGATCACGAGCAGGACGCCTGGCCGCGCCGAAGCCGGCGCGGAGTGCTGCGGGGCTACGGGCTACGGGGCCAGGATCAGGTTGTTGCCGGCCTGCTTGGCGGAGACGTACCGCTTCGCCACGTCCTGCCAGTTGACGACCCGCCACATGGCCTCGATGAAGTCGACCTTCTGGTTCTTGTACTGGAGGTAGAAGGCGTGCTCCCACGCGTCGAAGACCAGGATCGGCGTGGAGCCCTGGCCGACGTTGCCCTGGTGGTCGTAGATCTGCTCGACGACCAGGCGGCCGCTGACCGGCTCGTAGGCCAGGACGCCCCAGCCCGAACCCTGCGTCGTCGCGGCGGCCTTGGTCAGCTGGGCCTTGAACTTGGCGAAGGAGCCGAAGGACTCGGCGATGGCGTCGGCCAGCTCACCGGTGCCGTCCTTGTCCAGGGGCTCGCCGCCGCCGTCGCCGGTCATGTTGTGCCAGTAGATCGAGTGCAGGATGTGGCCGGAGAGGTGGAACGCGAGGTTCTTCTCCAGACCGTTGACCGAGCCCCAGGCGTCCTTGTCGCGGGCCTCCGCGAGCTGTTCCAGGGTGTCGTTGGCGCCCTTCACGTACGCGGCGTGGTGCTTGTCGTGATGCAGCTCGATGATCTCCGGGCTGATGACGGGTTCGAGCGCCGCGTAGTCGTACGGAAGTTCAGGAAGCGTGTAAATGGCCATGTCCGAGCCCTCCGACTGCTTACCGCAAATGCTTATTGCAACTGATGTGCAAGTGCACGCTACCAGCAGCTATGCGGGTTCGCAGGTAAGGGTGGCCTCACATGACTTCGGCAAAAAGTCCTGCGCCCCCGGGCGTAGGACCCGGGGGCGCAGGACAGTTGGGAGAGCAAAGGAGAGTAAGGGGAGAGCAGGGGGAGAGGGGCGGGGCTCGGTCAGGTGTCGAGCGGGACCCGCGCCGAGGACCGCTGGCGGATGTAACCGATGACGGCGAGCACCACCGTGAGGCCGCCCGTGTAGTACAGCTGCACCCGCGTGCCGTCCTCGCGGGCCATCAGGACGAACACCACCGCCATGCCGAGCAGCGCGATCCACGTGAGCCACGGGTACAGCCACATCTTCACGACGAGCGTGTCCGGGGCCTCGCGCTCGGTGCGACGGCGCAGCAGCAACTGCGAGGCGGCGATGAAGAACCAGACGACGAGGATGATCGCGCCGATGGTGTTCAGGAGCCACTGGAAGATGTCGTCGGGCCGCCAGTAGCTCAGCAGCACGCACACGAAGCCGAAGACGGAGGAGGTGACGACCGCGACGCGGGGCACCCCGCCGGAGATCTTCCCGAGCGCCTTGGGGCCCTGGCCGCGCGAGACGAGGGAGCCGGCCATGCGGGAGGCACCGTAGATGTTGGCGTTCATCGCCGAGAGCAGGGCGACCAGGATCACGACGTTCATGATGTCGCCGGCGTACGGGATGCCGAGGTGGTCCAGGGTCGCGACGTAGGGGCCCTTGGCGACGATGTCCTTGCCGGTCCACGGCAGCAGCGTCACGACGACCGCCATCGAACCGACGTAGAAGATCGCGATCCGCCACATCGCGGTGCGCACGGCCTTCGCGACGCCCTGCACGGGGTGTTCGGACTCGGCCGCGGCGATGGTGACCGTCTCCAGGCCGCCGTACGCGAAGACGGAGGCGAGCAGTCCGACGATCAGGCCGTCGCTGCCGTTGGGCATGAATCCGCCCTGGCCCGTGAGGTTGGTCAGGCCCGGTGCGTGGGTGTCGGGCAGCACGCCGACGATCGCGAGGACGCCGACGGCGAGGAACAGGACGATCGCGCCGATCTTCAGCGCGGCGAACCAGAACTCGAACTCGCCGAAGTTCTTCACGGCCGCCAGGTTGGTGCCGCAGAACAGCAGCATGAAGACGGCCACGAGCGCCCACTCCGGCACGCCCGGCAGCCAGCCGTGCACGATGCCGGCCGCGCCGATGCCCTCAAGGCCGACGGCCACGCACAGCAGGAACCAGAAGGCCCAGCCCGCGGTGAACCCGGCCCAGGGGCCCATCGCCCGCTCGGCGTGCACCGAGAAGGAACCGGATGCGGGGTTGGCGGCCGACATCTCGCCCAGCATGCGCATCACGAGCATGACCAGGGCGCCCGATATCGCATAGGCGAGGATGATCGAGGGCCCGGCCGCGGCGATCGCGGTGCCGGACCCGACGAAGAGTCCGGCGCCGATGACGCCGCCGAGGGCGATCATCGAGAGGTGGCGCTGCTTGAGGCCGTGGGTGAGCGGCGAGTCGGCCTTCAGCCGGTTGTCGTCCTGTGCGGGCGCGGTTGTCCGAGACATGGGCATGCCTGTTCAGTAGCTGATCCACCGGGGCGGCGGCACGGAGCCCACAGTCTTAGGGCGGCCCCGCTCAGAGGGAACACCCGACCGCTATGCGGACACCCGACTCACACAGTGTGAAGGAATGCGTGCATCTTGTTCACGGAGTCTTCACTGCGCGGCGCGTGCGCAACTCCCGTACCCCCGCCACCGCGAGGACCGCCGCCGTCGCGCCCGAGGACCACAGCACCTGAGGCCTGGCGGTGTCGTCGAACAGCATCAGCACCAGCACCGCCGCCATCGCGGCCAGCGCCGCCCGGGTGAGATGGGGGAAGGCCCACATCCGCAGCGTCAACGTCTCGGGCGCCTCGCGCTCGATGCGGCGGCGCAGCCGCAGTTGGGACAGCGCGATCAGCGCCCATACGAACAGGAGCACCGCGCCCACCGCGTTGAGCATGTAGAGGAACACCGAGTCCGGCCACTTCAGATTCAGCAGCACGGACACGAACCCGAAGGCGACCGACGCCAGGACCGCCCGGCGCGGCACCCCGCCCCCCGACACCTTCAGCAGACCCCGTGGCGCCTCGCCCCGTTCGGCGAGCGAGAAGATCATGCGCGACGAGCCGTACAGGTTGGCGTTGAGGGCGGACAGGAGCGCCACGAACACCACGATGTTCATGATCTGGCCCGCCGACGGGATGCCGATCGAGTCGAGGACCGCCACGTACGGGCTCTGGCCCGGCTTCATCGACGTCCACGGAAGCAGCGTCACGATGACCAGCATCGAGCCGACGTAGAAGAAGAGGATGCGCCACACCGCGCTGCGCACCGCGCGCCCGACCGCCCGCGCCGGGTCGTCGGACTCGGCGGCGGCGATCGTGACGACCTCCAGACCGCCGAACGCGAAGATCACCGCGAGCACCCCGGAGACCACCCCGCTCACCCCGGCGGGCAGGAAACCGCCCTGTCCGGTCAGGTTGGCCAGGCCCACCGCCGACGTGTCGGGCAGCACCCCGAAGATCGCGAGGAGGCCCAGCACCAGGAACGCCACGATCGCGAAGATCTTCAGGGCGGCGAACCAGAACTCGAACTCGCCGAAGTTCTTGACCGCGGCCAGGTTGGCGCCGGTGAACACCACCATGAAGATCAGTACCCAGGCCCACTGCGGCACCCCCGGCGCCCACCCGTTCGCGATCTTCGCGGCGCCGGTCGCCTCCACGGCGAGCACCACCACCAGCAGGAACCAGTACAGCCAGCCCACGCTGAACCCGGCCCAGCGGCCGAGCGCGCGCTCCGCGTGCACCGAGAACGACCCCGACGCGGGCATCGCCGCCGACATCTCGCCCAGCATCCGCATCACCAGCATCGCGATCGCGCCCGCGATCAGATACGAGACGACGATGCCAGGACCCGCCACCGCGATCCCGGCGCCCGACCCCACGAAGAGCCCCGCACCGATCACCCCGCCGAGGCCGAGCATGGTCAGATGGCGTTGCTTCAGCCCGTGCGAAAGGGGCTCGGCGGGCAAGGTGTCGTGCATGGCGCTCGTAACGTTCGGTTTATGGGGAACCTACAGTCTCACCGAGCCATGACCCCGGGCGCAAAAGGGATGCCCGACACGATCCCCGCAGTGACGAGGGTCACCCCGAACCGCGCATGAATCCCGCCCTTTGTCGAGACCCCACCAAGGCCCCAACGCCCGCTTTGTGGGCGGCTGCTGGTGATCCAGCGAGATTCAGTGGGCTAACGTCACCGTGTCCCCAGCACGTTCCGCTGTCCCACCACCTGCCGGAGTTCCGATGAGCACTGTGTCCGCCGCCGCCCCCCGCACCGGATCGGTCCTCGCCGACCTGCTTCCGGCATCCCGCACCAAGGACATCGCGCTCGTCGTGGGCGGCGCCGCGCTCACCGGCATCGCCGCGCAGATCGCGGTGCACATCCCGGGCACGCCCGTGCCGGTCACCGGTCAGACCTTCGCCGCGCTGCTCGTCGGCGCGGGCCTCGGCGCCGGGCGCGGTTTCCTGTCCCTCGCGCTGTACGCCCTGGTCGGCATGGCCGGCGTGCCGTGGTTCGCGAACGGCGACTCCGGCGCGGGCGGCGCCTTGTTCGGCTATGTGCTCGGCCTGCTGCTCGCCTCCACCGTCGTCGGCGCCCTCGCCCGGCGCGGCGCCGACCGCTCGGTGCTGCGCACCGCGGGCACGATGGTGCTCGGCTCCGCGCTCGTCTACGCGGTGGGCGTGCCCTACCTCGCCGCCTCGACCGGCATGTCCCCGTCCGCGGCGATCGCGGCCGGCCTCACCCCGTTCCTGCTGGGCGACGCCCTGAAGGCGGCCCTGGCGATGGGCCTGCTCCCGGCCGCGTGGAGGCTGGCAGGCCGCCGCGGCTGACCATCGCCGCACGCGCAGAACCCCGAAGGGCCCGGCATCTGCCGGGCCCTTCGGGGTTCTGCGCGTGCGAGCGGGCCGGCCACCTCGCTCCTGTGGGCACGTGTCACGCCCGTCCCTGAAAAGGCCGAGGCCGCCGCGCCGCGCCGGGGGGATGATGTGGGTCCGGTCATCGCAGACCGGATCACGCAACGGAGGCGAATGTGCTGATCACTGTCGCGGACGTGGAAGCCGCGGCCGAGCGGATCGCCGGCCATGTCATCCGGACCCCCACGGTCCCGAGCCCCGGGCTGTCCGCGCTGCTCGGCGCGCAGGTCACCGCGAAACTCGAACTGCTTCAGCGCACCGGCTCGTTCAAGGCGCGCGGGGCGACGGCGAAACTGCTCGGGCTGGGCACGGCCGAACGCGCCGCCGGGGTCGTGGCGGTGAGCGGCGGCAACCACGGCATCGCGGTGGCGGTCATGGCGGGCGCACTCGGCATCGAGGCGACCGTCGTCATGCCGCGGTCCGCGCCGAGCCGCGCCGTGCAGACCGCCGAGGCCGCCGGGGCTAGCGTCGTCCTCGCCGACACCATGGACGGCGCGTTCGCCCTTGTGGACGAGTTCACGACCAAGGGACTCACCCTGGTCCACCCCTTCGACGACCCCGTCGTCATCGCCGCCCAGGGCACGGTCGGGCTTGAGTTCGCGCAGGACGCGGGGGAGCTCACGGACGTACTGGTCAGCATCGGCGGCGGGGGTCTGATCTCCGGCGTCGCCGCCGCGCTGCACGGCCTCCGCCCCGGCGTACGGATCTGGGGCGTGGAGACCGAGGGCGCGCGAGCCATGGCGCAGGCCCTGGCCGCGGGTGGCCCGGTGCCGGTCGAACTGTCCTCGGTGGTCTCGACGCTGAGCGCCCCCAGCGCCTCGGCGCTCACGTACGAGCACGTGGCGGCGCTGGTCACCGACGTCGTCACAGTGACCGACGCCGAGGCCGTGCAGGGCACCCTCGACCTGGCCGACCACGCGAAGGTCTGGGCCGAGCCCGCCGCCGGCTGCCTGCTGCCCGCGGCACGCCGCGTACTGGAGCGCGTCGGTGAAGGCGCCAGGCTCGGCCTGGTGGTGTGCGGCGGCAACGCGACCACCACCGACGTGGCCGCCTGGGCCGAGCGTTTCGGCCTGCGGTGACCGCACGGGCCGGGAGATCGCCGTCGCATACGCGTGCGTACGCGGCGGCGATCTCCCGGCCAAGCGGCGCACGGCCGAGGAACGGATTCCTCGTCGGCTACGCCGAGGTGACGTCGTCCCGCACGCCGCTGCCCGCCGGGGCGCGCCGGGCGAGGACCTTCTCCTTCACCACCGCGATCACGATGACGATCGCCGCGACGAGCAGGGACAGGAGCACCTGCTCGCGCCCCGACTTGTCGAACAGCATGTAGACGAGGACGAAGGAGATCATCCCGATGGTCAGCCAGGTGAGGTAGGGGAAGCCCCACATCTTCACCGTCAGCTTCTCGGGCTGCTCACGCAGGATGATCCCGCGCATCCGCAGCTGGGTGCAGCAGATCACCAGCCACACGAACAGGGCGACCGCGCCCGAGGAGTTCAGCAGGAACGCGAAGACGGTGTCCGGCCACTTGTAGTTGAAGAAGACGGCCACGAAGCCGAAGACGACCGAGGACAGGATCGCGACCTGCGGCACACCCCGCTTGTTGGTGCGGGCGAAGACCTTCGGCGCGTCGCCGCGCTCACCGAGCGAGAACGCCATGCGGGAGGCGGTGTACAGGCCGGAGTTGAGGCAGGACAGGACCGCCGTCAGGACGATCACGTTCATGATCTGGTCGGCGTGCGGAATGCCGATCGTCTTCAGGGCCGCCACATAGGAGCCGTCCGCGACGATCGAGGGGTCGCTCCACTTCAAAAGGGTCAGCACCACGAAGATCGAACCGAGGTAGAAGACCGCGATCCGCCAGATCACGCTGTTGGTCGCCTTGGTGACGGCGCGGCGCGGGTCCTCGGACTCGCCGGCCGCCAGGGTGACGATCTCGGAGCCCATGAAGGAGAACACGACCATCAGGACGCCGGTGAGGATCGCGCCGTACCCCTTGGGGAAGAACCCGCCCGCGTCGGTGAGGTGGGCGAAGCCCGCACCGGGGTTGTCCGAGCCCGGCAGCACGCCGAAGACCGCGAGCAGACCGATGATCACGAACGCGCCGATCGCGACGACCTTGATCCCGGCGAACCAGAACTCGAACTCGCCGTACGAGGACACCGAGGCCAGGTTGCTCGCCGTCAGGACCAGCATCACGATGAGCGCCCAGCCCCACTGCGGGACCCCCGGCACCCACTCGTGCAGGATCTTCGCGCCGGCCGTGCCCTCGACCGCGAGCACCACGACCCAGAAGAACCAGTAGAGCCAGCCGATCGAGAACCCGGCCCAGCGGCCCAGCGCCCGGTCCGCGTACGCGGAGAACGAACCGGACGAGGGGCGCGCGGCGGCCATCTCGCCCAGCATCCGCATCACGAACACCACCATCACGCCGACCAGGGCGTACGACAGCAGAATGGCGGGGCCGGCCGCGGCGATGCCGGAGCCGGAGCCCACGAACAGGCCGGCGCCGATCACACCACCGATGGCGATCATGGACAGGTGGCGGTTCTTGAGACCGGCCTTGAGACCGCCGTCGGGCACCTGCGCATCACCGGGTTCACCGGGCAGGCGGTCTTCCTTCGCAAGGGACGGTTGCGAGGTCATGGACGTTTCCTTACGTCTTCGGAGCACTCGGGTCACGAGCCCGTGCATTGAAACCCGGACGGCTTCGGGACGGAAGACCTGAATCCGGATCGTTGTACGAGGCCGAAGGGCCCATGGGCACGGGACCGAAGTCCCCCACCCACGTGCCCCTTCCCGGCGTCGCGCATGCCACACTCGGGTACATGCGCGTGTACCTCGGCTCCGACCATGCCGGCTTCGAACTCAAGAACCACCTCGTCGAATGGCTCACGGCCCACGGCCACGAGCCCGTGGACTGCGGTCCGCACATCTACGACGCCCAGGACGACTACCCGCCGTTCTGTCTGCGGGCCGCCGAGAAGACGGCCGCGGACCCGGACGCGCTGGGCATCGTGATCGGCGGCTCCGGCAACGGCGAGCAGATCGCCGCGAACAAGGTCAAGGGCGTCCGCGCCGCACTAGCCTGGAGCGAGCAGACCGCGGCGCTCGGCCGTGAGCACAACAACGCCAACGTGATCTCCATCGGCGGCCGCATGCACACCGAGGCCGAGGCGACCAGGTTCGTCGAGATCTTCCTCGCCACCCCGTACTCGAACGAGGCCCGCCACACCCGGCGCATCGACATGCTCTCCGCGTACGAGACCACCGGCAAGCTCCCCGAGATCCCGGCCCACCACCCCCAGCAGGGCTGATCCCGGCCCATGCCCGAGGGTCACACCATCCACCGCCTGGCCGCCGACCACGACCTGAGGTTCGGCGGCCGGCCGCTGCGCGCCACCAGCCCCCAGGGCAAGTTCTCCGACGGCGCGGCCCTCGTCGACGGCCAGGTCCTGGAAGGCGCCGAAGCCCACGGCAAGCACCTCTTCCTCGGCTTCGGACCCGCGGGCTTGATCCACATCCACCTCGGCCTGTTCGGGAAGTACGGCCTCGGTGACGCCCCGGCCCCGCCGCCCACCGACACCGTGCGGCTGCGCCTGCTGAACGACACCGCATACGCCGATCTGCGCGGCCCGACGACCTGCGCGCTGATCACCGACGGCGAGAAGCAGGCGATACACGACCGGCTCGGACCCGACCCGCTGCGGCCCGCCGACACCGGCGACAAGGCCTGGCAGCGGATCTCCAGGAGCCGCACCACCGTCGCCGCCCTGCTCATGGACCAGAAGATCGTCGCGGGCGTCGGCAACGTCTACCGCGCCGAGGTCCTTTTCCGGCACGGCATCGACCCCTACCGGCCCGGCAAGGACCTCACCCGCGCCGAGTGGGACGCGATCTGGGCCGACCTGGTGGCGCTGATGCGCGAAGGCGTCCGGCTGGGCAGGATCGACACCGTACGCCCCGAGCACACCCCCGAGGCGATGGCCCGCCCGCCGCGCGTCGACGACCACGGCGGCGAGGTGTACGTCTACCGGCGCGCCCACCAGCCCTGCCACATCTGCGGCGCCGAGATCCGCACCGCCGGCCTCGCCGCCCGCAACCTGTTCTGGTGCCCCGGCTGTCAGAAGCCGTGAGGCAGCCACGGCGCGAGCTCGCTGCCGAACGCGGTCGACGCCTCGGCCAGGGCGCCGGGACGCAACTCCCGCACCCGGCCCGCCGCCGCGAACGAGGCGAGCGTGAACCCACCGAGATAGGCCGCGCCCAACTCCCGTACGGACAGCGCCAGTTCGGCCGGGTCCTCGGTCCGCACACAGGACGCGCCCTTCGCGTCGCCGGTCAGCCGCCAGCGGCCCGCGTTCCACGGACAGAACGCGTCCTCGACCTCGAAGACCACATCGACGGGCGCCGCATACGTCCGCGCCTCAAGCGCCGCGCCCACCTCCACCAGACGTACGTGCAGGCGGTCACGCAACCGCAGCCCGCACCGGCGCACGTCGGAGACCAGATGCTGGAACGGATCGTCGACCGGCCGGTTCCGCACCTTCAGGACGTTGGTCAGGTCGATGGCGAACAGATAGCGCCACAGCGCCGCGGCCGTCGCCGGATCCACAGCCTCCAGGTCGATCAGTGACACCGTGCCGTCCGTGCCCGTCACGCCCGTCGTCATGGCGACGTGATAGCGCGCGTATCCGACGACCTGCCCGTCGCGCTCGGCCAGCACGCACTGGAGCGGCGAGGCGCCCTGCCGGTAGGACTCCGGGTCGAGCGTGGTGAACCAGTCCCAGCCGGGCTGCCTGGCCAGCATGCCCGGACGCCGCGGCACCAGGCGCGCGTACAGCTCCTCGCACGCCGCGAGGGAGTCCTGCACCTTCACATACCGCAGCCGCACCTCGTCGGTGCCCGGCGGCACGTCCAGCCGTACCCGCGTCGTGTCGATCTCCGCGGACACGGCCATCGTGGCGATGCCGTACCCGAACCGCCCGTAGATGGCCGGTTCGGACGCGGTCAGGACGGCCAGCGCCTCTCCCCGCTCCCGCACGTCATCCAGCTGGCGCCGCATCATCGACGTGAGGATGCCGCGACGGCGGTGCGTGCCCATGACACCGACGCCGGTCACGCCCGCAGCCGGTACGACGGCCCCGCCGGGCACGCTCACGCGGAACGCGAACGTGCTGGTGGCGGCGACACACTGCGCGCCGTCCCACGCCGCGATCGACCGCCCCGGATCGATGAGCTCGGGCCACGCCGCCGCCTCCTCGGGGGCATCCGCCATCCCTCCGAAAGCGACCACGAGGGCGCCGTACCACTCATCCCACTCGGCCCGGTCCAGAACGCGCAGTTCGATGGTCATATGCCATGCCTAGCAGGGGGCACGCCTCCCGGGCGACCGGATTTCCGGCGGCCCGTCCGGGTCGGCCGTCAGGGGCCACCTGCGCACGGCACCACCGGCTGGATAGGGTCCTCGGCAATGGCACGTGCGATGAGAGCGGACTCGTTCACCGCCCGGTGGCGCAAGGCGCTGCACCGGGTCCGCATCGCGGTGCGCAGATCCGGCGTCGACTACTTCCGCGGCGACGGCTCCGACTGGATCGCGCTCGCCGCCCTGCTCCTCACCGTCCCCGCCATCACCTGCGCCACCCTCCTCGCCCCGGTGTGGT
This sequence comes from Streptomyces sp. NPDC048416, assembly GCF_043200435.1. Lineage (NCBI taxonomy): Bacteria > Bacillati > Actinomycetota > Actinomycetes > Kitasatosporales > Streptomycetaceae > Streptomyces > Streptomyces sp. NPDC048416. Next base: position 143,192 of record NZ_JBICXU010000001.1, on the reverse strand, counting down.
GCACCCCCTCCGCGCTCGTCCTGCCGATCGTGGCGGGCGGGCTCCTGCTGCGGCCCGCCAACCTGCTCGGCCTGTACGCGGCCGCCGCGGCCGCGCTGATCGTGGAATCGGTACGGCTCGGCCCGTACACCGCAGGACCCTCCCGGGTCACCCCCGGCACCGTTCTCGTCGTGGCGGCCTGTGGCCTCTTCGGGCTGCTCATCGCCCAGTTCAGGGCCCGCGTCGGCGTGCCCTGGCGGCGCGGCGGCACGATGCTCTTCGACCTGCGCGAACGCATCCGGGTCCAGAGCGCGCTGCCCCAGCTCCCCAAGGGCTGGCACCGCGAGATGGCGCTGCGCCCGGCGGGCGGCCAGTCCTTCTCCGGCGACTTCGTCGTCGCCGCCCGCACCGGCGGCGGCCGCACCCTGGAAATCGTCCTCACCGACGTCTCCGGCAAAGGCATGGACGCGGGATCACGCGCCCTGCTGCTCTCCGGCGCCTTCGGCGGCCTCCTCGGCTCGCTGCCCCCGCACGCCTTCCTGCCCGCCGCCAACGGCTACCTGCTGCGCCAGGACTGGGACGAGGGCTTCGCCACCGCCATCCACCTCGTCCTCGACCTCGACTCCGGCGACTACGAACTCCTCTCCGCCGGCCACCCCCCGGCCCTCCAACTCCACGCGGGCTCCGGCCGCTGGCAGGAACGGGCCGCCGAAGGGCCACTCCTCGGCGTCTACGACGGCGCCGAATTCCACCCCGCCAAGGGCTCCCTGGCGCCCGGTGACGTCCTGATGCTCTTCACCGACGGCCTGGTGGAAACCTCCGAACGCGACATCAGCGAAGGCATCGACCGCCTCACCGGCGAGGCCGACCGCTACGTCTCCACCGGCTTCGGCGGGGCGGCCTGGCACCTGATCGAAGCGGTGGCCAAGGACGTCAACGACGACCGCGCGCTGCTCCTGATCAGACGCGACGCCTGAGCATCGGTCCAAAGCCCCGTCGTGGGCGGGGGAGTGGCGCGAACGCGGCCCGCGGCCCGGCCCGCCCCCGGCCCCGGGTGGGGCCAGCCCCACCCTTGATCCACCGGTGACCGCCATGGCCCGTGCCCCGTCCCGGTCCGTACGTTCGAAGGGCCGGCGCGAGCGTGCCGGCCACGACGAGCGGAAGGCAGGGGCCATGGCACTGCGACGGTCCAGGAACACCCGGCGCGCGAACGCGGATGCGGCGTCCGGCCACGACCTGGCCGTCGAACTGCGCGGGGTGCGGCGGCAGTACGGGCGCGGAGGCTCGGCCGTGCACGCCCTGCGCGGCATCGACCTCGCCCTGCCCCGCGGCAGCTTCACCGCCGTGATGGGCCCGTCCGGGTCCGGCAAGTCCACGTTCCTTCAGTGCGCGGCGGGCCTCGACCGCCCCACCGAGGGATCGGTCAGGCTCGGCGGCACCGAGATCACCGGCATGAGCGAGAACAAGCTCACCGAGTTGCGCCGCTCCCGCCTCGGCTTCGTCTTCCAGGCCTTCAACCTGCTGCCCTCCCTGACCGTCGAGCAGAACATCGTCCTGCCGATGCGGCTCGCCGGGGACCGCCCCGACCGGCGGCGCGCGGCCCAACTCCTCGCTCAGGTCGGCCTCGACGGCAAGGGCGCGCGCCGTCCCGGCGAGCTCTCGGGCGGCCAGCAGCAGCGGGTCGCGATCGCGCGGGCGCTGGTCACGAGCCCCGACGTGATCTTCGCGGACGAACCCACCGGCGCCCTCGACACGACCACCGCGGCCGAGGTCCTGGCCCTGCTCCGCAACGCGGTGGACTCCCTCGGCGCGACGGTGGTGATGGTCACCCATGACCCGGCGGCCGCCGCCTACGCCGACCAGGTCCTGTTCCTGGCGGACGGCTCCCTCGTGGACGCGCTTCCTGCCGCCTCGGCGGGGCAGATCGCGGCGCGGATGACGGCGCTCACGCGGGGGGCGTTCGTCGGCGCGGCGGCCTGAGGCCCCACCCGCACCCGGCCCTGCGCGCCTTCGCCACGACGGAGGCGACCGGAGGTACGGGGCGCCCTACAGGCGCGCGGGGAACCGCGCGAGCAACCGTCCGCGAAGGACAGACAAAAGCGGGGTGAAGGGGCGCGGGGAACTGCGCACCCTTACCCCCTCCGACCCCCACCGCACTCCGCAGGAGCCCACGTGCACACCCCCAACGGCCTGGCCCGCGCGGCCCTCCGCTTCAAACCCTCGGCGTTCGCGGGAACCTTCGTCGCGCTCCTCATGGCCGCGATGATCGTCTCCGCGTGCGGGCTCCTGCTCGCGACCGGTCTCACCGCCTCCGTACCGCCGCAGCGCTACGCCGCCGCCCCCGTCGTGGTCGCGGCGGACCAGAGCCTGCACTACACGATCGGCTCCGGCGAGGACCGCGACGACGAATCGCTCGCCTTCCCCGACCGGGTCCGCCTCGACGACTCCCTGGTGGCGAAGGCCGCATCCGCCCCGGGCGCCGCGGCCGCGATCGCCGACCTCGCCGTCCCGGTACGTACCGGCAACAACGTCCGCGTCACCGCCCACACCTGGGCCTCCACCGCCTTCACCTCCCCCGGTACGAAGCCCGCGTCCGGCACGGCACCCCGCCCAGGTGAGGCCGTCACCACGACCGGCACCGTGGGCGAGCGCATCACCCTCGACACCCCGGGCGGCAGGCGCGAGTTCAGGATCTCCGGCACCGCGGGAGCCCCCGGCAGCAGCGACATCTGGCTGAACGACGCCGACGCCCGCACCCTGTCGGGCCACCCCGGCAAGGTCGACGCGATCGCGGTACTGCCCAAGCCCGGCACCTCCACCGCCACCCTGGCCGCCCAGGTGGAGCGGGCCGTCGGCCGCGGCGCGCTGGTGCACACCGGCGACGACCGGGCCACGGTCGAGGACGGGACCATCGCACAGGCCAAGGAGATGCTGGTCGGCCTCGGCGGCTCGTTCGGCGGCGTGGCCGCGATGGTCGCCGTGTTCACCGCCGCCGGCACCGTCGCGCTCTCGGTCGGTCAGCGCCGCCGCGAGTACGCCCTGCTGCGCGCCATCGGCGCCACCCCGCGCCAGATCCGCCGCACCATCGCCACCGAGACCTTTCTCGTCGCCCCGCTCGCCGGGCTCCTCGGCTGCCTGCCCGGCATCGCCCTCGCCACCTGGTGGTTCGGCCGGCTCCGCGACAAGGGCGCGATCCCGCCGGGGGTCGACCTCTCGCTCACCGTGCTGCCCCTTGCCATCGCGGTGGCCACGACCGTGCTGACCGCCCTGGGCGCCGGCGCCGCCGCGGCCCGCCGCCCCTCGAAGATCAAGCCCGGCCAGGCGCTCGCCGAGTCCGCCGTCGAGAGCCTGCGCCCCGGCTGGATCCGTACGCCGCTCGGTGTGCTCTCCCTGGTCGGCGGCTGCGCGTGCGCGGGCTTCGCCGCGTCCGAGACCGGCGAGAACGCCGCCAACGCGGCCCTCGGCGTCGTGCTGCTCTTCATGCTCGCGGTCGCCTCGCTCGGCCCGCAGCTGGCCCGTGTCTGCGCCGCCGTCCTCGGGCTGCCGCTGCGCGCGACGGGCGCCTCCGGCTCGCTGGCCGCCGCCAACACCCGTACGAACGCCCGGAGACTGGCCTCCGCGATCACGCCCATCGTCCTCGCGATGGCCTTCTCGTCCGTCCTGGTCTTCATGCACACCAGCGAGGACAAGGCGATCGAGGACCAGCAGCGGGCGGCCATCATCGCGAACCGAGTGGTCACTGACCCCGCGGGCCTCCCGTCCGACGCGGTGGCCCGGGCCGCGGCCACCCCCGGCGTCGAGACCGCGGTCGGCCTCACCCGCACCTCCGTCCTCATCCCGGACGGCGGCACCGGCTACACCCCCCGCGAAGCCTCCGTCCAAGGCGTCACCGGCACCGGAGCCGACCTCGCCAAGGTCCAGGACCTGGGCGTACGCGCCGGCTCCCTCGCCGCGCTCGCCCCCGGCACCGCCGCCGTCGACAGCTCCCTCGCCGACGCCGCACACGTACGCCCCGGAGACCGCCTCGCACTGCTGCTGCCCGACGGCACCAAGGCCGCCCCGAAGATCGTGGCCACCTACGAACGAGGCCTGGGCCTGGCCCAAGTCACCCTCCCACAGGGCGACTTGAAGGCCCATCTCAGCGCACCGAACCCCACCACCCTGCTCGCCAGGGCCACCCCCGCCGCGGCCGCGCCCCTCGCCGCACTCGGGCACGTCACCGACGCCGCGGGCTACGCCACCGCACAGAGTACGGACCGTGCGGTCAACGCCTGGGCCAACACCGTCATGGCTGCGGTCCTCGGCGGCTTCGCGGCCGTCGCCGCAGTGAACACCCTGGTGATGACGGTCTTCGACCGCCGCCGCGAACTCGGCACCCTGCGCCTGATCGGCACCACCCGCCGCCAGGTGCTCAGCATGATCCGCTGGGAGGCGCTGCTGGTGGTCGCGGCCGGTGTCGTCATCGGCACCGCGATCGCCCTGGCCACCCTCGTCCCCATGATGAACGGGCTGACCGGCCACGCCCCCTACGTACCGCCGCTCCTGTACGGCTCGTTCGCCGGCGCCATTCTGGTCCTGGGCCTGGCCGCGACCGGCCTCCCGGCCCGGGCGGCACTGAAGTGAGCCACGCTCCGGGCGCCGTACCGAAGGGGCCCCGCGCCCCCGTCGAGAACGGCGCGCCGCCCGTCGCTTGGCCGAAATCCGCCGAACTTCTGTAGGGAACAAGGAAGTTGAGTCGTCCCGGCAACGCAACGGCAGGGCGGGTCGCGAAAGGGCCTGCCCCCGCCGGGGCAGATGTATTCCACCCATCCGTTGGCCGAATTCTTGTCTTGGCGATCCGTCACCGGGGAACAACCAGAGGGGTGTTGGTGGCACGATAGTCACCGTGGGGGTGTGGGCGGCATGCTCCCGGGCCGGCAAGGCGGACCGACCAAGGGTGTGTGATCAGTTGTGGCCATCTCACTGTCAGTGGTGCTGCTGTTGGCGGTCATCCTCGTCGTGCTCATCCGCGGCGGCTCCATCAAGGCCGGCCCGGCCATCGTCGCCATACTGTTCGGCTTCTTCCTGGCCTCGACGGGCATGGCCCCCTCGATCCAGCATTTCCTGGACTCGATAGCGCAGTCGATCAACCAGATCAAGTTCTAGGGGCTCTTGTCCTCTCGTCACGAGGCCCCCGCCGCCCGGCGCGTGAGGCCCCGCCGGGTGCTCCGGGCGACGGGCCGACCGCCGGTCGTACCCCGGTCGCGAAACGGCGAGAGCCGGTACCCGCGTTCCGCGGACACCGGCTCTGACCTGCTGTTTCCTGCCTGGAGCGGGCGACGGGAATCGAACCCGCGTAGCTAGTTTGGAAGACTAGTGCTCTACCATTGAGCTACGCCCGCAAGCATCGCGCCGCAGGTCATCGCGACCGCGGCACGTAGAGCATCGTAGCGGGTCGCACCCCGCGCGTGCACACCGCGCCCCCTCCATGAGGGCCACGGAGCGCGCGAACCTCGCGAGACCACGTGCGGACCACATGAGGACCAACGTGAAGGCCGGGGGCCTCGCCGCCGAACAAAGCGGCCGACGCGTTGCCCGCGGGCATGTACCCTACGTCTCGCACCGACGGGGTGTGGCGCAGCTTGGTAGCGCGTCCGCTTTGGGAGCGGAAGGCCGTGGGTTCAAATCCCGCCACCCCGACCAGCATCACCGACGTCCGATCTCCGCGTCCTCCGCGTATGCAAGATCGCGTATCAAGATCACATTGTGGGTGGCATCCCGCTTGCGGTTACTATGCAAGCTGCGTGCCCGTGTGTCTGATGAATCCGATGTACCGGGCCCCATCCGCTCCAGACCGTCGGTCTGCGGCAGAACCCCAAAGAAGTCAGCCACAAGGAGACCGAACCGTGAAGAGCGCCGTGGAGACCCTGAACCCGACTCGGGTTCGGCTCACTGTCGAGGTGCCCTTCGAGGAGCTCAAGGACAGCCTCGACGCGGCGTACAAGAAGATCAACCAGCAGGTCACGGTCAAGGGCTTCCGTAAGGGCAAGATCCCGGCCCGAGTGATCGACCAGCGGTTCGGTCGTGGCGCCGTGCTCGAAGAGGCCGTCAATGACGCGCTTCCGAAGTTCTACACCGAGGCAGTCAACGAGGCGGAGCTGAACCCGCTGGGTCAGCCCGAGGTCGACATCACCGAGCTGAAGGACGGCGAAACGCTGAACTTCACCGCCGAGGTCGACATCCGCCCGGCCATCGAGATCCCGGACTACTCCGGCATCGAGGTCACCGTTGACGCCGTCGAGGTCAGCCACGAGGACGTCGAGAAGTCCGTGGAGCAGCTGCGCGAGCGCTTCGCCTCGACCTCCCCCGTCGAGCGTGCCGCCGAGGACGGCGACGTCCTGACGATCGACCTTCAGGCCAAGGTCGACGGCGAGGTCCTTGAGGACGGCGTGGCCGAGGGTGTCTCGTACACCATCGGTTCCGGCGAGCTCCTCGAAGGCATCGACGAGGCCGTCAAGGGCCTGGAGGCCGGTGGCGAGGCCACCTTCACCTCCGAGCTCAAGGGCGGCTCGGCCGAGGGCAAGGAGGCCGAGGTCACCGTCAAGGTCACCCAGGTCGCCGCCCGTGAACTGCCCGCCCTGGACGACGACTTCGCGCAGCTCGCGTCGGAGTTCGACACCCTGGACGAGCTCAAGGCCGACAGCCGCAAGCGCCTTGAGAACATGAAGCAGTACGACCAGGCCACCCAGGCCCAGGAGCGCGTCCTCGACGAGCTCCTGAAGCTGGCCGAGGTCCCGATCCCCGAGAAGCTCCTCGCGGACGAGATCCAGACCCGCAAGCACAACCTTGAGCACCACCAGCTCGGCCAGATGGGCATCGACCTCGCCAAGTACCTGGAGATCCAGGGCAAGACCGAGGAAGAGTTCACCGCCGAGACCGAGGAGCAGGCGGTCAAGGGCATCAAGACGCAGTTCATCCTGGACGAGCTCGTCAACAAGGAGAAGCTGAACGTCAACCAGGAGGAGCTCACCGAGCACCTCATGCGGCGTGCCGCCTCCTCCGGCATGAGCCCGGACCAGTTCGCCCAGGCCGTCGTCGAGGGTGGCCAGGTGCCGATGCTCGTCGGCGAGGTCGCCCGCGGCAAGGCGCTCGCCGTCGTCGTCGAGGCCGCCAAGGTCACCGACACCAACGGTGAGGTCGTCGACCTGGACGACGCCGAGGACGAGGCCGCCGAGGCCGCTGCCGAGACCGAGTCCGCCGAGGACGAGGCCGCGGAGAAGACCGAGGCCTGAGCCTCCTCATGACCCGCACAAGGGCCCGTACGCAGTCGCGTACGGGCCCTTGTCCGTAGGTGATTCCGCCTCAACCACCTTGCGCTCCGAGCGAACAGTTCGGGAACCGGGATGGCGTTGTCCCACCTGCGCGTTAGGGTCCATGAATACGAGGGTGGTGGAGTCTGGCGAGCCGGAGTCCGCGCCCCCGGAACGAAGACGCTGAGACGGCCGAAGCCGTCAGAGACGAGCAGGTGGATACGTGACGAATCTGATGCCTTACGCCGCCGGTGAGCCGTCCCTCGGTGGTGGCCTCGGTGACCAGGTCTACAGCCGACTGCTCAACGACCGCATCATCTTCCTCGGCCAGCAGGTCGACGACGAGATCGCCAACAAGATCACCGCCCAGATGCTCCTCCTGGCCGCTGCCGACCAGGACAAGGACATCTACCTCTACATCAACAGCCCCGGTGGCTCGGTGACGGCCGGCATGGCGGTCTACGACACCATGCAGTACATCCAGAACGACGTCGTCACCATCGGCATGGGCATGGCCGCCTCGATGGGTCAGTTCCTGCTGACCGGTGGCGCCGCGGGCAAGCGCTTCGCGCTCCCCAACACCGACATCCTGATGCACCAGGGCTCCGCCGGCATCGGTGGCACCGCCTCCGACATCAAGATCCAGGCCGAGTACCTGATCCGTACGAAGAAGCGCATGGCGGAGATCACTGCCGCGCACTCCGGCCAGTCCGTCGAGACGATCATCCGCGACGGCGACCGCGACCGCTGGTACACGGCGGAGGAGGCCAAGGACTACGGCCTCATCGACGAGATCATCTCCGCTGCCTCGGGCGTTCCGGGCGGCGGCGGCACCGGGGCCTGAGCCCCGTACCGCACCGCTACGTCCCGCCCACTTGAACGCCACCAGGATGGTGAACACCCCAATGAACAACGTCAACTCGGCCCACGCCAGCGGCCTCTACACCGGTCCCCAGGTCGACAACCGCTACATCGTGCCGCGCTTCGTCGAGCGCACCTCGCAGGGCGTGCGTGAGTACGACCCGTACGCGAAGCTCTTCGAGGAGCGCGTGATCTTCCTCGGCGTGCAGATCGACGACGCGTCCGCCAACGACGTCATGGCGCAGCTCCTGTGCCTGGAGTCGATGGACCCGGACCGCGACATCTCCATCTACATCAACAGCCCGGGTGGTTCCTTCACCGCCCTCACGGCGATCTACGACACCATGCAGTTCGTGAAGCCCGACATCCAGACGGTCTGCATGGGCCAGGCGGCCTCCGCCGCCGCCGTCCTGCTCGCCGCAGGTACGCCGGGCAAGCGCATGGCGCTGCCGAACGCCCGCGTCCTGATCCACCAGCCCTCGGGCGGCACCGGCCGCGAGCAGCTCTCCGACCTGGAGATCGCGGCCAACGAAATCCTCCGGATGCGTTCGCAGCTGGAGGAGATGCTGGCCAAGCACTCGACGACGCCGATCGAGAAGATCCGCGACGACATCGAGCGCGACAAGATCCTCACGGCCGAGGACGCGCTGTCCTACGGCCTGGTCGACCAGATCGTGTCGACCCGCAAGACGGCGGCCTCCACGTCCGTCTGAACCGCTCGGGCGACCCCGGCGCGGTCCACGTGGAAGTGAACCGCGCCAAGGGGGGCCCGAACCGGGGGCTCGGCAAGGTACCGTCGGTAGGGGGTCTGGGGGTGTCCCCCCGGAACACGCAGTAGGCACCAGGAGGCGGCGCACATGGCGTCTCCCAGGCGAAGGGGAAGCACCTCGTGGCACGCATCGGTGACGGCGGCGACCTGCTCAAGTGCTCGTTCTGCGGAAAGAGCCAGAAGCAGGTGAAGAAGCTCATCGCAGGCCCCGGGGTGTACATCTGCGACGAGTGCATCGACCTCTGCAACGAGATCATCGAGGAGGAGCTGGCCGAGTCCTCCGAGGTGCGGTGGGAGGAACTTCCCAAGCCGCGCGAGATCTACGAGTTCCTTGAGGGCTACGTGGTGGGCCAGGAGCCCGCCAAGAAGGCCCTCTCGGTGGCGGTCTACAACCACTACAAGCGGGTCCAGGCCGGCGAGAACGGCGGCGGGACCAGCCGGGACGACGCGATCGAGCTCGCCAAGTCCAACATCCTGCTCCTCGGCCCCACCGGCTCCGGCAAGACGCTGCTCGCGCAGACCCTGGCCCGGATGCTCAACGTGCCGTTCGCCATCGCCGACGCCACCGCGCTCACCGAGGCGGGCTACGTCGGCGAGGACGTCGAGAACATCCTGCTCAAGCTGATCCAGGCCGCCGACTACGACGTCAAGAAGGCCGAGACCGGGATCATCTACATCGACGAGATCGACAAGGTCGCCCGCAAGAGCGAGAACCCGTCGATCACCCGCGATGTGTCCGGCGAGGGCGTCCAGCAGGCCCTGTTGAAGATCCTGGAGGGCACCACCGCCTCCGTCCCGCCCCAGGGCGGACGCAAGCACCCCCACCAGGAATTCATCCAGATCGACACGACGAACGTGCTGTTCATCGTGGGCGGTGCCTTCTCGGGCCTTGAGAAGATCATCGAGTCGCGGGCCGGCGCCAAGGGCATCGGCTTCGGCGCGACGATCCGCTCCAAGCGGGAGATCGAGGCCAGCGACCAGTTCCAGGAGGTCATGCCGGAGGACCTGGTGAAGTTCGGGATGATCCCCGAGTTCATCGGCCGGCTGCCCGTCCTGACCTCGGTCCACAACCTCGACCGCGAAGCCCTCCTCCAGATCCTGGTCGAGCCGCGCAACGCGCTCGTCAAGCAGTACCAGCGCCTGTTCGAACTCGACGGCGTGGAGCTCGACTTCGACCGCCCGGCCCTTGAGGCCATCGCCGACCAGGCCATCCTGCGCGGCACCGGCGCGCGCGGCCTGCGCGCCATCATGGAGGAAGTCCTCCAGTCGGTGATGTACGAGGTCCCGTCCCGCAAGGACGTCGCCCGCGTCGTCATCACCGCCGACGTGGTCCGCAACAACGTCAACCCGACGCTGGTCCCGCGCGAGCCGCGCATCGTGAAGAACGACGGGCGGCACGAGAAGAGCGCGTAGCGCTGCGCTCGGCACGGCAGGTACGACAAAGGGGCGCCCGGTCAACTTCCTTGACCGGGCGCCCCTTTGGCGTGCCTTGTGCGGCTGGGTCTCTCGTCCGGATCAGGCCGGATCAGGGCGCGGTGCCGGACCCCGCGAGCCCGGCACGATCCCAACGACAGGCCTCAGATCTTCTGGCGGCCGGTGTTGTAGAGCGTGGCCGTCTCCTTGGCCACGTCCTCAAGCGCCGGACCGCCACCGGTGGCGGCCTTCGCCATGTCCACCATGGTCACCACGCCGTACGTGCTGTAGTCCGCCCACACGCACGCGGGGACCAGGTACTCCTTGGGCCCCTTGGCCGCCGAGGTGTCGGAGCTCTTGTACTTGAGGTTCTGGCACTTCATCAGCGCACCCGAGAAGCCGGCCGGCTTGAACGCCTTGGCCTCGCCGACGAGTTCGATCTCGGACGGAGCGCCCTGCGCGCCCTTGTTGGTCTTGAGGTTGGTGAAGGAGGCGTCGACCACCTTGGCCGGGTCACCGATCTGGCCCCAGAAGCCCTGCAACTGGAGCACCTTGGCGGTCAGCGGGTTGTTGGGGTCGCCCCCCTGGTAGAGCGTGGAGACCTGCTGGGGGTTCTTGACGGTCAGCGCCTCGGCCTTCGACTTCTGGTCGGCCGTCATGGGCGTCGACCGGTCGCTCCCGCTCTTCTTGTACTCGTCGACCGTCGCCGGCGGCGCGATCTTGTAGCCCTTCGTGCTCGCCGACACGTCGCTGTTGCTCGCGCCGCCGCCCTTCGTCAGGAACCACACGCCGCCGCCGATGACCGCGAGCGCCACGACGGACGCCGTGATGATCAGGCCGGTCTTCTTCTTCGGGGCCGGGGGGACGGGCTGCATCGGAGCGCCGTACGGAGGCTGCTGGCCGTACGGGGGCTGCTGCGGCGGCTGGCCGTACGGGCCCGGCTGCTGTTGCTGGGGGTAGCCGTAGGGCTGCTGCGGGGGCTGCTGGCCGTAGGGGCCGGGCTGCTGCGGCGGGACGCCCTGCGGGGCCTGCTGCGGGTAGCCGTAACCGGGCTGCGGCGGACCGGGCTGCCCGTACGGGGGCTGCTGCGGAGGCTGCTGGCCGTACGGGCCGGGCTGCTGGGGCTGGCCGCCGTACGGGCCCGGCTGGTTGTAGCTCATTGCTGGGTTCCCCCTAGGAATGCTTATCCGATCCGAACATCCTGGCCGAAGGGGCACCGCAGCGGTGCATCGGGGGGCCCACCGTTACGAAAACTTCCCGTTTCAGTACCGGCCCGTGACACCTCTAAACTGGCCCGGTGACCGAGAACTCTCAGCAGCAGAATCCAGCGCCCATCACCGAACTGCCGACCCAGTACGCGCCGGCCGAGGTAGAAGGGCCGCTGTACGAGCGCTGGGTGGAGCGCGGGTACTTCACCGCCGACGCGGGGTCCGACAAGGACCCGTACACCATCGTCATCCCGCCGCCCAACGTCACCGGCGCCCTGCACCTGGGCCACGCCTTCCAGGTCACGCTCATGGACGCCCTCACCCGCCGCAAGCGGATGCAGGGGTACGAGACGCTGTGGCTGCCCGGCATGGACCACGCGGGCATCGCCACGCAGAACAAGGTCGAGCAGCAGCTCGCCGAGGAGGGCAAGTCCCGCCAGGACCTCGGGCGTGAGGCGTTCACCGAGCGCGTCTGGCAGTGGAAGGGCGAGTACGGCGGCCGGATCCTCGGCCAGCTCAAGCGCCTCGGCGCGGGCCTCGACTGGTCGCGTGAGCGGTTCACCATGGACGAGGGCCTGTCCAAGGCCGTCCAGACCATCTTCAAGAACCTGTACGACGACGAGCTGATCTACCGCGCCGAGCGCATCATCAACTGGTGCCCGCGCTGCCTGACCGCCATCTCGGACATCGAGGTGGAGTACCAGGAGGACCCGGGCGAGCTCGTCTCGCTCAAGTACGGCGAGGGCGACGACACCCTGGTCGTCGCCACCACCCGCGCCGAGACGATGCTCGGTGACACCGCGATCGCCGTCCACCCCGACGACGAGCGGTACAAGCACCTCGTCGGCACGCTCATCAAGCTGCCGCTCACCGACCGCGCCATCCCGGTCGTCGCGGACGCCCACGTCGACCCCGAGTTCGGCACCGGCTGCGTCAAGGTGACCCCGGCGCACGACCCGAACGACTTCGCCATCGGCCAGCGGCACGGCCTGGAGTCGATCACCGTCATGGACGAGCGCGGCGTCATCACGGTCCCGGGCCCGTTCCAGGGGCTCGACCGGTACGAGGCGCGCTCGGCCATCGTCGGCGCGCTCAAGGAGCAGGGCCGCATCGTCGCCGAGAAGCGCCCCTACATGCACTCGGTCGGCCACTGTTCGCGCTGCAAGACCACGGTCGAGCCCCGACTGTCGATGCAGTGGTGGGTCAAGGTCGGCCCGCTGGCGCAGGCCGCCGGTGACGCGGTCCGCGACGGCCGGGTCACGATCCACCCCGAGGACATGTCGAAGCGGTACTTCGACTGGGTCGACAACATGCACGACTGGTGCATCTCGCGTCAGCTGTGGTGGGGCCACCGCATCCCGATCTGGTACGGCCCCGAGGGCCAGGTCGTCTGCGTCGGACCCGACGACGAGATCCCGACCGGCGAGGGCTGGCGCCAGGACCCCGACGTCCTGGACACCTGGTTCTCGTCCGGCCTGTGGCCCTTCTCCACACTCGGCTGGCCGGAGAAGACCGCCGACCTGGAGAAGTTCTACTCGACCGACGTCCTGCTCACCGGCCACGACATCATCTTCTTCTGGGTCGCCCGGATGATGATGTTCGGCCTGTACGCGATGGACGGCGAAGTCCCGTTCAAGACGGTCGCGTTGACCGGCCTGGTGCGCGACGAGTTCGGCAAGAAGATGTCGAAGTCCAACCCGAACGCGGTCGACCCGCTGGACTGGATGGACAACTACGGCTCGGACGCGGTCCGCTTCACCCTCGCCAAGGGCGCCAACCCCGGCGCGGACGTGCCGATCGGCGAGGACTGGGTCCAGGCGTCGCGCAACTTCGCCAACAAGATCTGGAACGCCACGCGCTTCGCGCTGATGAACGGCGCCACCATCGAGGGTGAACTCCCGCCGGTGGAACGGCTGTCGGCGACCGACCGCTGGATCCTGTCGCGCCTGAACAAGACCGTGGCCGAGGTCGACGCGTTCTACGAGGACTACCAGTTCGCCAAGCTCAGCGAGGCGCTGTACCACTTCGCGTGGGACGAGGTCTTCGACTGGTACGTCGAGCTGTCGAAGACGACGTTCTTCGCGGGCGGCGAGCAGGCGCAGGTCTCGGGCCGGGTCCTCGGCGAGGTCCTGGACGTGATGCTGCGGGTCCTGCACCCGATCGTCCCGTTCGTCACCGACACCCTGTGGACGACGCTGACCGGGGGCGAGTCCCTGGTCGTCGCCGACTGGCCGCGTACCGTGTCCGTTCCTGGGGCTGACGCCCCGGGCGGGTTCCGCGACGAGGCCGCCGAGCGCGAGATCGAGCTGGTCCAGCAGGTCGTCACCGAGGTCCGCCGCTTCCGTTCCGACCAGGGTCTCCAGCCCGGCCAGAAGGTCCCGGCCGAGCTCACCCTGACCGGCACCGCGCTCGCCCCGCACGAGGCGGCCATCCGCCAGCTGCTCCGCCTCCAGCCGGCCGGCGAGGGCTTCCACGCCACCGCCTCGCTGCCCGTCGCGGGCGCCACGGTCGCGCTCGACCTGTCGGGCACCATCGACGTCGAGGCCGAGCGCAAGCGGCTGGGCAAGGACCTCGCGGCGGCCGAGAAGGAGAAGGCGGACGCCACCAAGAAGCTCGGCAACGAGGCGTTCCTCGCCAAGGCGCCGGACAACGTGGTCGACAAGATCCGGGGCCGGCTCGCCAAGGCGGAGGCCGACATCGAGCGGATCACCCGCCAGATCGCGGCCCTGCCCCAGGGCTGACCCGGCCGCCATACGGCTTCGTACGTCTGCGTACGTCTTCGTACGTCTCCCTACGCAGGACAGGGCCCCCAGGACTTCGGTCCCGGGGGCCCTGTCCTGCGTAGGGAGTACCGCACGCCAGGTGCCTCGCGTCCGCCCCGTGCGAGCGTCGCGCGGGCAGGCGCGACGGGGGAGCCGGGGGAGGGGCGACGGCGGGCGGCCACGTGCGACATATCACTGGATGGGGGCCGTTCGGCTCGGCCGTTCGGGTCGAAAGACCTTGGATGATGGAAGGCATGCACTCGCCGCCCCCGACCTCCGCGCCGCACCGCGCGCTGGCGGCGGCGCGAGCCGCGAGCGCGCGCTGGGTGGGCGAGGACCGCGCGATGGACGTACTGATCGCGCTGAGCTGCTTCGGCCTGATGATCCTGGACGTGCCGGGCCTCGCCAGGGACGACAACTCCCTCAACAGCTACACCGCGCCCCCCGTCCTGGCGATCGGCGCGGCCACGCTGCTGCTGAGACGCCGCTGGCCGTGGCTGCCGTATCTGGTGGCGCTCGGCTATCTGGGCTGGCTGCACCAGCTGAACCTGGTGCAGTTCGCGCTGTACTCGCTCGGCCGCTTCCGGGGGCGGCGCGCGGGCATCCTCGCCACCTGCGGGTACATCGCGGTGGCGTACGTCCTGTTCAGCCTGCCGGGGTGGCCCGACATCCGGGGCGAGACGCTGAGCTCGTTCCTGGCGATCGTGGTGCCGGTGGGCGTGCTCGCCTCGGGCGTCGGCATCTCGGCCTACCGGCACGACCTCGTCCACGAACTGGAGGTCCAGCGCGCCGAGAGCGCGGCCCTGCACGCCGTGCAGGCCGAGCGGGTCTCGGTGGCCAGGGACGTGCACGACATGGTGGGCCGGGAGCTGACGATGCTCGCGGTGCGCTCCGAAGTGCTCGCGGTGCGGGCCAGGAACGAGCCGCACCACAAGGACTTCGAGGAGCTGGCCGACAGCGCCCGCCGGGCCCACCTCATGCTGAACGAGATCATCGTGCGGCGTGCCGACGAGCGCACCGCCACGCCCGGCCTCGACGGTCTGTCCGCGCTCGCCGAGGAGAGCCGGCTCGCGGGCACCCCGGTCGGTCTCGACATCGAGGCGGCCGCGCACCGGCTGTCCCCGCTGCGGCAGGCGGCGGTCCACCGGGTGGTCCAGGAGTGCCTGACCAACTCGGTCAAGCACGCACGGGGCGAGCCCGTCGCGGTGACGATCCGGCTGGTGGCGGGGGACCTCGTCGTCACCGTGCAGAACCCGCTGCCCCGCTCGGCGCCGGTGAAGGCGCCCATCTCCTCGGGGACGGGGACGTTCTCGATGCGGGAGCGGGTGGAGAGCATGGGCGGCAGCCTCACGACGACCCTCACCGACACGACGTACGAGGTCAGGGCGACCCTGCCGGCCGGAACGACCGGCTGACCGGGACCGGCGTCCTTCGGCCCGGCGCGCCGCACTCGGCCCGGGACCGGCGTCCTTAGGCCCGGGGCGCCGTACTCGGCCCGGGACCGGCGTCCTTAGGCCCGGGGCGCCGCACCCGGCCCGGGGCCGCACCCGGCCCGCCCCGCACGGCCCGCCCGCACCCGCCCCGCGCCCGCCGCGCTCAGCTGCCGACGAGCAGCTTCTGCAACTGGTCGAAGTCCTCGACGCACCGGCCCGCGCCCAGCACCATGCAGTCCAGCGGCTCGTCCGCCACGAACACCGGGATGCCCGTCGCGGACGCCATCCGCAGGTCGAGGCCGGGCAGCAGCGCGCCGCCGCCGGTCAGCACGATGCCGTGCTCCATCACGTCACCGGCCAGCTCCGGCGGACACTCCTCCAGGGTGGTCCGCACCGCCGCGATGATCGCCTCGACGGGTTCGTCCAGGGCGGCCCGGACCTCGCGCGCGGTGAGCGAGAGCGTCTTGGGCAGGCCCTTCACCTTCTCGCGGCCCCGGACCGTGAAGACCCGCTCCTCCAGCTCCTCCTGGCCCGGCACCGGCCACGCCGACCCGATCGCGCACTTGACGTCCTCGGCGGTGCGCTCACCTATGAGCAGCGAGTGCTCCTTGCGCACGTAGTCGGTGATCGCCGTGTCCAGGCGGTCGCCGCCCACCCGCAGGGACTGCGACGTCACGATGCCGCCGAGCGAGATCACAGCGACCTCGGTGGTGCCGCCGCCGACGTCCACCACCATCGAACCGCGCGGCTCGGCGACCGGGAGCCCGGCCCCGATGGCCGCCGCCATCGGCTCCTCGATGAGGTGCACGGCCTTCGCACCGGCCCGCTGCGACGCGTGCACGATCGCGCGCCGCTCCACCGGGGTCACCCCGCTCGGCACGCACACCACCATCCGGGTGCGGGGGCGGCGCCCGGGCACGGCCTTCTTCACGAAGTGGCGGATCATTTCCTCCGCCGCCTCGTAGTCACTGATCACGCCGTCCCGCAGCGGCCGGATCGCGGTGATCGAACCGGGGGTGCGGCCGATGGTCTCCTTGGCCTCCGTGCCGACGGCGAGCGCGGCCCGGCTGCCCTCCTTCATCGCCACCACGGACGGCTCATTGAGCACGATGCCCTGCCCCCGGGCGTAGAGGAGCGTGTTGGCCGTGCCGAGGTCGATGCCTATGTCCATGATCGCCAAGTTTGCCCGGAGACCCTGTGCGGCCCGGGGGCCGAACGTCCCGAAAGGGGCGGGTCCAAGATCCTGTCGGTACCCCTCCGTAGACTGGTCCCGTGACCGAGCAGCCCGACCCCAGTGAAGCCGACGACTTCGACGACATCGTCGAGGCCGAGACCACCAGAGACCCCGACCTCGCGGTGATCGAGGCCGGCAGCCGCACCCTGCGCACCCACGGCGGAGCGCCGCAGGGCGAGGCCGTGCCCGGCCGGCCCGCCGACCCCGAGGTGGACGCGGCGCTGCGCGCGGTCGAGACCGAGCTCGCGGGCCGCTGGGGCGAGACCAAGCTGGACCCCTCGGTCAGCCGCATCGCCGCCCTGATGGACGTGCTCGGCGAGCCGCAGCGCGCCTACCCGACGATCCACATCACCGGCACCAACGGCAAGACCTCCACGGCCCGGATGATCGAGGCCCTGCTCGGCGCGTTCGAACTGCGCACGGGGCGCTACACCTCGCCGCACGTCCAGTCGATCACCGAGCGCATCAGCCTGGACGGCCTGCCCATCGCGGCCGAGCGCTTCATCGAGACGTACGACGACATCAAGCCGTACGTCGAGATGGTGGACGCGCGCGAGGAGTTCCGGCTCTCCTTCTTCGAGGTCCTCACCGGCATGGCGTACGCGGCCTTCGCGGACGCCCCGGTCGACGTGGCGGTCGTCGAGGTCGGCATGGGCGGAACCTGGGACGCGACGAACGTGATCGATGCGGGCGTCGCCGTCGTCACGCCCATCGACCTCGACCACACCGACCGGCTCGGCAACACGACCGGCGAGATCGCCACGGAGAAGTCCGGGATCATCAAGCAGGGCGCGACGGTGATCCTCGCCCAGCAGCCCGTCGACGCGGCGCAGGTCATGCTGAAGAAGGCCGTCGAGGCCGACGCGACGGTGGCCCGCGAGGGCATGGAGTTCGGCGTCGTCGGGCGTGAGGTCGCCGTCGGCGGCCAGCTCCTGACCCTGCGGGGTCTGGGCGGCGAGTACGAGGAGGTCTTCCTCCCGCTGTACGGCGCCCACATGGCGCACAACGCGGCGGTGGCGCTCGCCGCGGTCGAGGCGTTCTTCGGCGTCGGCCCGCAGCAGCCGGGCCCGCTCGACATCGACACCGTCCGCAAGGCGTTCGCCTCCGTCGTCTCACCCGGCCGACTGGAGGTGGTGCGCCGCTCGCCCACCGTCGTCCTGGACGCCGCGCACAACCCGGCCGGCGCCCGCGCCACCGCGGACGGCCTGACCGAGGCGTTCGGCTTCTCGCGCCTCATCGGTGTGGTCGCCGCCAGCGCCGACAAGGACGTCAAGGGCCTGCTCGAAGCGTTCGAGCCGGTCTTCGCCGAGGTCGTCGTCACCGCCAACACCTCCATGCGCTCCATGGACGTGGACGAGCTGGCCGCGCTCGCCGTCGAGGTGTTCGGCGACGAGCGGGTCGTGGTCGAGCCGCGCCTCGACGACGCGATCGAAGCCGCCATCACCCTGGCCGAGGAGGAGGACGAGTACGCGGGAGCGGGCGTCCTGGTCACCGGCTCCGTGTTCACGGTCGGCGACGCCCGGCTCATGCTGAAGAGGGGCTGAAGCGATGCGTACGCTCTGCGCGTCCACCCTGATCGGTGAATTCTTCGTGATCGCCTTCGCGGGCCTGGTCGCGATGAAGGACCCCGGCCTCGCCACCACCACCGTGTGGACGGTGTGCGGCATCGGCATGCTGCTCTCGGTGCTGCTCTGCGGGATGCTCGGCAGGCGCGGCGGCGTCGAGCTCGGCTGGGCGCTCCAGATCGCCCTGATCCTGAGCGGTTTCGCCGTCCCGCTGATGTTCTTCATGGGTGTCCTCTTCGGCGCCCTGTGGTGGGCCTCGGTGCACTACGGCCGCAGGATCGACGAGGCGAAGGCGCGGTTCGCCGCGCAGGCCGAGGCGCAGCCGGGCGCCTGAAGGGACGGCGGCGGGACCGGGTGACGGGGCCTCGGCTACACCCGGTAATCTCGGCGGACCGCACACGTTTGCCAAGGAGCCGCACACCATGACGCAGCGCACCCTCGTCCTCCTCAAGCCGGACGCCGTCCGCCGCTCGCTGGTCGGGGAGATCATCGGCCGCATCGAGCGCAAGGCCGGCTGGCAGATCACCGCCCTTGAGCTGCGCACCCTGGACCAGGACACCCTTGAGCAGCACTACGGCGAGCACAAGGGCAAGCCCTTCTATGAGCCGCTGGTGGAGTTCATGTCCTCCGGTCCGGTCGTCGCCCTGGTGGTCGAAGGCGAGCGCGTCATCGAGGGTGTACGCCAATTGGCGGGTCCCACCGACCCGATCGCGGCGGCCCCCGGTTCGATCCGTGGCGATTTCGGCACCATCGTCCGGGAAAACCTCATCCACGCCTCGGATTCCGAGGAGTCGGCGGAACGGGAACTGAAGATTTTCTTCCCGGGCCGCGACTGATCAATTACTGACGCAATGTCAGCCATATAGCGCTCACGACCTGGGGCGACCGAAGGAATTTCGGTCGTCCCCGGGCATATGCGGGCCGACTTCGGGAACGCATCGCCCCGACACGACGTCACCCATACTGAGGTGGACCACCGCGCCGTGTCCGCGCAGGCCGGACTACGATGGGGCCTCACGCTCAACGCACCCACCTCGCCGACCTGAGAAGCCGTCAACGCTCGAATAGGGAAGGCCGGACGCATCCTCATGGGGAGCAACAAAATGTCGTTCATCGGCCGTGACATGGCTGTCGACCTCGGGACCGCCAACACGCTGGTGTACGTCAGGGGCCGCGGAATCGTCCTGAACGAGCCGTCCGTCGTCGCCATCAACACCAACACCGGCGGCATCCTCGCGGTCGGCGCGGAAGCCAAGAAGATGATCGGCCGTACGCCGGGCAACATTGTTGCCGTACGGCCGCTGAAGGACGGCGTGATCGCCGACTTCGAGATCACCGAGCGCATGCTCCGCTACTTCATCCTGAAGATCCACAAGCGCCGGTACCTGGCCCGCCCGCGCGTCGTGGTCTGCGTGCCCTCGGGCATCACAGGAGTCGAGCGCCGCGCCGTCATCGAGGCCTCCACCCAGGCCGGCGCCCGCCAGGTGCACATCATCGAGGAGCCCATGGCCGCGGCCATCGGCTCGGGTCTTCCGGTCCACGAGGCCACCGGCAACATGGTCGTGGACATCGGCGGCGGCACCACCGAGGTCGCCGTGATCTCCCTCGGCGGAATCGTCACGGCACAGTCGATCCGCGTCGCCGGCGACGAGCTCGACAACGCGATCATCCAGCACATCAAGAAGGAGTACTCGCTCCTCCTCGGTGAGCGCACCGCGGAACAGATCAAGATCACGATCGGTTCGGCGTACGACCTCGACAAGGACGAACACACCGAGATCCGCGGCCGTGACCTCGTCTCCGGGCTGCCCAAGACCGTGGTGATCTCCGCGGCCGAGGTCCGCAAGGCGATCGAGGAACCCGTCAACGCGATCGTCGACGCCGTGAAGACGACCCTGGACAAGTGCCCGCCGGAGCTCTCCGGCGACATCATGGACCGCGGCATCGTCCTGACCGGCGGCGGCGCCCTGCTGCGCGGCCTCGACGAGCGGCTGCGCCGTGAGACGGGCATGCCGATCCACATCGCCGAGGACCCACTGGACTCGGTCGCGCTCGGCTCCGGCAAGTGCGTCGAGGAGTTCGAAGCACTCCAGCAGGTGCTCGACGCCCAGCCCCGCAGGTAGCCTCCGAAGCCTCCCGTCCGCCGTATGGGTCACTGCCAACCCGTACGGCGGATCGTTGGTATACAGATCGAAGAGATCTTGTAGATCACCCACATTCCTACGAGGAAGGCACGGCCGCCGCACGTGAGGGACACACGAGAGAGCCGGCTGCTCCTGGTGCTGCTGATCGCCGTAGCGTTCGCGCTGATCACGGTCGACATCAGAGGCGGGGCCAATTCACCGGTGGACGGCGCCCGGCAGGCCGCCGCCGCCGTCTTCGGACCGGTCGAGAACGGGGTCGCGGCCGCCGTCGACCCGGTCGGCAACGCGATCGGCGCGGTACGCGACTCGGGCAAGCGCCACGACAAGATCTCCGCCCTCCAGGCCGAGAACGAAGCGCTCAAGCAGCGGCTCGGCAGCGACGCCCGCAACCGCAGCCGGCTGGGCCAGCTCGACTCGATGCTCAAGACCGCGGGCGAGGGCCAGTACGGCATCAAGGCGGCCCAGGTCATCGCCATAGGAGCAGCCCAGGGCTTCTCCTGGACGGTCACCATCGACGCCGGATCCAACGACGGCATCCAGCGCGACATGACGGTGCTCAACGGCGACGGGCTGGTCGGACGGGTCACCACCGTCGGGCCCTCCACCTCGACCGTGCTGCTCGCCAACGACCCCGACTTCACGGTCGGCACCCGGATGGAGAAGAGCGACGAACTCGGCTTCGCCACCGGCCACGGCGACCGGCCGCTCTCGGTACAGCTGCTCAACGGCAAGGCCAAGGTCAGCCCCGGCGACCGTCTGGTGACCTTCGGCTCGCAGGCCGACAAGCCGTTCGTGCCCGGCGTCCCGGTCGGCGAGGTCGTCAAGGTCGACCCCTCGGGCGGCGACCTCACACGCACCATCTACGTACGCCCCTATGTCGGCTTCACCAAGCTCGACATCGTCGGCGTCGTCGTCCAGGCCCCGCGCACCGACCCGCGCGACCAGGTGCTGCCCGCCAAGCCCAAGCCGACCCCGACGCCCACGGTGACCGTCACGGCCACCCCCTCGGGCAACCCCAACGGGCAGGGCAACGCCGACATCGTCAACCAGAACGCGAACGCCGACCCCAACGCCGACCCCAACGCCAAGCAGAACCCTCCCGCCGGCCAGGCCAACCCCCCGGCCGGCCAAGCCAACCCGCCGAACGGGAACGCCAATCCGAACCCCAACCCCAACGGCGACCCGAACGGCCAAGCCAACGCCGACGGCGAGCAGTAGGAGCTGATCCAGATGCGTCTCAACAGGGTCATCCTCTCCGCCGCCCTGATCGTCGTCGCCCTCGTCGTCCAGGTGAGCGTCCTCGCCCGCCTCCAACTCCCCGGCGCCGTACCCGACTTGGTGCTCCTGACCGTCCTCGGTCTGGCCCTGGTGTACGGCCACCTCGGCGGCGCCTTCGTCGGATTCGGCGCGGGACTGCTCGCCGACCTCGCGCCCCCCGCCGACCACGCCGCCGGGCGCTACGCCCTCGTACTGTGCGTGATCGGCTATCTCGCGGGCCTCGCCAAGCCCGACCACGGGCGACTGCGCTCCGCGGCCGGCCCGATGATGGTGGTGGTCGGCGCGGCCATCGGCTCGACACTGCTCTACGCCTCGGTCGGCGCCCTGGTGGGGGACACCGCGGCCCGCCATGTCGGCCTGCCGAGCCTGCTGTTCACGGCCACGCTCTACGACCTGGTGCTCGCGCCGTTCACCGTGCCGCTGATCATGGCGATCGCCCGGCGCGCGGAGAACGACCCGCTCGCGGACACCACCGGCAACGGCAACGCCAAGAACAACATCACCTCCGGCTGGCTCTCCGGCGGCACCGGCCTGCGCATCGGCGGCCAGCGCGGAGGACTGCGGATCAAGGCAGCCAAGAACAGAGCGGCCCGCGCCGGCCGCATCAAGGGCGTCAAGCGACTGTGAACCAGGGGGCCGTCACAGCATGAGCAACATCCCCGAGACGGGCCGCACCCCCCGGGTGCAGATCCGGCTCGTCATCATCCAGGTCCTGGTCTTCTCGCTCCTGCTCACGCTGGGCGGACGCCTGTGGTACCTCCAGATCCGCAACGGCCAGCAGTACCAGGACGAGGCGAAGAACAACCACGTCCAGCAGGTCGTCCAGCCCGCGGTGCGCGGCTCGATCCTCGACGCCCGCGGTGTGCCGCTCGCCGACAACGAAACCCGCCTGGTGGTCTCCGCCTCGCGCACCGACCTGTCCAAGATGCCCGACCGGGGCAAGGCCGTCCTGACCCGGCTCGCCGGGGTGCTCGGCATGAAGCCGCAGGACGTCATGGACAAGGTCAGGCTCTGCGACGCCAAGACCCCCAAGCCCTGCTGGAACGGCTCCCCCTACCAGCCGATCCCCGTCACCGACGAGGCCACCACCCAGCAGGCCCTCCAGATCCGCGAGCGCTCCGAGGACTTCCCCGGCATCACCGCCGACCCGACCGCCGTGCGCCGCTACCCCGCGCCCGGCAAGTCCAACACCGCCCAGGTGCTCGGCTACCTCTCGCCCGTCACCGACGACGAGATCACCAAGGCGAAGGACACCGACTCGCCCTACCTGCGCTCCGACCAGGTCGGCCGCTCGGGCCTTGAGCGCACCTACGACAAGCAGCTGCGCGGCAAGGCAGGCGTCACCCGCTACGAGGTCGACAACCTCGGCCGCGTCATCGGACAGGCCGAGAGCGACAAGGCGCAGCCCGGCGCCAACGTCGTCACGTCGATAGACGCACGCGTGCAGGCGGTCGCCGAGTACGAGCTGAACAACGCGATGGTCGAGGCCCGCCAGCAGTACGACAAGATCACCAACGAGAACTACAAGGCGGACTCCGGCGCGGTCGTGGTCATGGAGGCCAAGACCGGGCGGATCGTCGCCATGGCGTCGGCGCCCACCTACGACCCGAACGTGTGGGTCGGCGGCATCTCCGGCAAGGACTACCAGGCCCTGACGGGCAAGGACAGCGACTACCCGCTCCTGAACCGCGCCATACAGGGTCAGGCCGCGCCCGGTTCGACGTTCAAGGTGGTCTCCACGGCCGCCGCGGTCGAGGCCGGCTACAAGTGGGACGGCGGTTACCCCTGCACCAGCTCGTACTCCGTGGGCGGGCAGGTCTTCAAGAACTTCGAGGGCGAGAACTTCGGCCCCATCTCGCTCGGCCGCGCCCTTGAGGTCTCCTGCGACACCGTCTTCTACGGACTCGCCGACAACGAGTGGAAGAAGGACGGCGGGATCAACCCGAAGAAGGGCCAGCCCAAGGACTACTTCTACAAGGCCGCCCACCAGTTCGGCCTCGGCAAGCCCACCGGCGTGGACCTGCCCAACGAGGTCACCGGCCGCGTCCCTGACCGCCAGTGGAAGGAGAGCTACTGGACGGCCAACAAGGACAGCTGGTGCAGGACCGGCAAGAAGGACGGCGGTTACGTCGAGAAGATCGCGTACGAGAACTGCCTCGAAGGCAACAAGATGCGCGAGGGCGACTCGATCAACTACTCCATCGGCCAGGGCGACACCCTCGTCACGCCAATCCAGGAGGCCATGATCTACGGGGCGATCGCCAACGGCGGCACCATGCACGCGCCGACCATCGGCAAGGCGATCATCAGCGCCGACGGCAAGTCGGTCCAGGAGATCAAGCCGAAGGTCAACGGCAAGCTCCCCGTCACCCAGGCCACCATCGACGGCTACAACAAGGCCCTCGCGGGCGTCGTCACCAGCGGCACCGCCGCCTGGAAGTTCCAGGGCTGGCCGCAGGACAAGGTCGAGCTCCACGCCAAGACCGGCACCGCCGAGGTCTACGGCAAGCAGACCACCTCCTGGCTCGCCACCTACTCCAAGGACTACACGGTCGTCATGACGATCGCCCAGGCCGGTACGGGTTCCGGCGCCTCCGGTGAGGCCGTCCGCAAGATCTACGAAGCGATGTACGGCATCGACGACGCAGGCAACCAGGACCTCAAGCGCGCGCTGCTCCCGCAGCCCGAGCAGTCCCTCCCCAAGATCCAGCCCGACGGCTCCATCGACGCGCCGACGGTCACCGCGTACGACCCGAACGCAGGCAAGACCAAGGACAAGGCCAAGGACCAGGCCAAGGCCAACGACCAGGACAAGCAGCAGCCCGACGGCCAGTCGCAGCCCAGCACCCCCCCGGCGGACACCGTCGACAACCGCAACCCACGAAGGGACTAGCGCCATGGCAGGCTTCTCCGTCCAGCGCTACGCCCCCAAGGAGCGCGGCGCCTTCGCCAAACTGACCGCCCGCGACTCGGTGGTACGCAGGCTCGACTGGCCGCTGCTCCTCTCGGCCGTCGCGCTCTGCCTCATCGGCTCGCTCCTGGTGTGGTCCGCGACCCGCAACCGCACCAGCATCAACCAGGGCGACCCGTACTTCTTCCTGATCCGGCACATCATGAACGCCGGCATCGGGCTCTGCCTGATGATCGGCACCATCTGGCTGGGCCACCGCACCCTGCGCGGCGCCGTGCCCATCCTGTACGGACTGTCCATCCTGCTGCTGCTCGCGGTGCTCTCGCCGCTCGGCGCCACCGTCAACGGCGCCCACTCCTGGATCGTGCTCGGCGGCGGCTTCTCCCTCCAGCCCTCCGAGTTCGCGAAGATCGCGATCATCCTGTGCATGGCGATGCTGCTCGCCGCGCGGGTGGACGCGGGCGACCAGGCGCACCCCGATCACCGCACGGTGATGAAGGCACTCGGACTCGCGATGATCCCCATCGGCTGCATCATGCTGATGCCCGACCTCGGCTCCACCATGGTCATCGTGGTGATCATCCTCGGCGTGCTGCTCTCCTCCGGAGCGTCCAACCGCTGGATCTTCGGGCTGATGGGCGCGGGCGTGGTCGGCGCCGTCCTCGTCGCGGCGCTCGGGATACTGGACAAGTACCAGATCAACCGCTTCGCTGCCTTCGCCAACCCCAACCTCGACCCGGCGGGCGTCGGCTACAACACCGGCCAGGCACGGATCGCGATCGGCTCCGGCGGCCTCACCGGCACCGGGCTCTTCAAGGGCTCCCAGACCACCGGCCAGTTCGTCCCCGAACAACAGACGGACTTCGTCTTCACCGTCGCGGGCGAGGAACTGGGCTTCGCCGGCGCGGGGCTGATCATCATCCTGATCGGTGTCATCCTGTGGCGCGCCTGCCGCATCGCCCGCGAGACGACCGAGCTGTACGGCACGATCGTCGCGGCCGGCATCATCGCCTGGTTCGCCTTCCAGTCCTTCGAGAACATCGGCATGACGCTCGGCATCATGCCGGTCGCGGGCATCCCCCTGCCGTTCGTCTCCTACGGAGGGTCCTCGATGTTCGCGGTGTGGGTGGCCATAGGGCTGCTCCAGTCGATCCGGGTGCAGCGGCCGATAACGGCGTAGCGGCGGGGCCGGGGGCGGGGTGGTGCGGGGCCCGCCCGGGGGCTCGGCGGGCGTGGCCGGTCCGGTCGGCCGCGGCCGGTCGGGGCCCGACGGGCTGGGTGTCGCGGGTGCGGCGGGCGTCGCGGGCCGGGGCCCGGGCGGGCTGGGTGTCGCGGGCGCGCCGGGCGTCGCGGGCCGGGGCCCGGCGGGGTGGGTGTCGCGAATGCGGGTGCGGGCGCCGCGGGTGCCGCGGGTGTCGCCGGTCGGGGTGCCTCGGGTGCCGGGGCCGTCGCCGGTCGGGGTGCCGCGGGTGTCGCCGGTCGGGGTGCCGCTGGTCGGGGTGTGGCGCGTGCGGGGCCGGGCCCGCGTCCTGCCGGAGTCCGCGCATCCCGTCTAGATTTTTGTCATGGCGGACACGAAGCGCGAGATCGAGCGGACATTCGAGTTCACCCCGGCCGACGGGGACCGGGCAGCACCGGGTGACCCGGCCAGGCTGCCCGACCTGACCCGGGTGCCCGGCGTCGCCGAGGTCGTGGACCGGGGCGTCGTCGACCTCGACGCCGTGTACTACGACACCCCCGACCTGCGCCTGGACGCCGACTCGCTCACCCTGCGCCGCAGAACCGGCGGCGCCGACGCCGGCTGGCACCTCAAGTTCCCCGTCGCCGCAGGCAGCCGCGACGAGATCCGCGCCCCGCTCAGCGACGACCTGCCTCCCGAGCTCGCCGCCCTGGTGCGCTCCCGCGTCCGCGACGCCCAACTCACCCCCGTCGTACGGCTGTTGTCCTCCCGCGCCGTACGCCACCTCCAGGCCGAGGACGGCACCCTGCTCGCCGAGCTCAGCATCGACACGGTCGTGGCCGAGGGGCTGCGCGCCGGGTCCTCGTCCACCGCCTGGACCGAGATCGAGGTCGAACTCGCCGACGGCATCGACGACGAGGGCATCCTGGACGAGATCGGCGCCCTGCTCGCCGAGGCCGGCATCCAGCCCTCGCCGAGCCCGTCCAAAGTGGCTCGCGCCCTGCGCGACACGGCCCCGCCCACTCCGCGCGGAAGGACCGGACCCGCACAGCACGCCGAGCAGAGCGAGGACACCTCGCTCGCCAAGGACACCACGCTCGCCCAGGACACCCCGCGCGCCCAGGGCACGGCGGGCGCCCATGACACCCCGCGCGCCCATGACACCCCGCGCGCCCACGACACCCCGCTCGCCGATGACACCGCGGGCGCCCACGTGCTGCGCCACCTGCGCGCCCAGCGCGACGCCGTCGTCGGGCTCGATCCCGCCGTCCGGCGCGAACTGCCCGACGCCGTGCACCGGATGAGGGTCGCCGCCCGCCGCCTGCGGAGCGCCCTCGCCTCGTACGCCAAGGTGATCGACCGGAACGTCACCGACCCCGTCCGCGACGAGCTCAAATGGCTCGCCGGTGAACTCGGCGCCGAGCGCGACGGCGAAGTCCTCGCCGAACGCCTGGCCACCCACTGCGCGGAGCTGCCCCCCACCCTGCTCCTGGGCCCCGCGCGCGCCCGGCTCCGTATCCGGGTCGAGGCCGACCACGCCGCATCCCGCCGCAGGACCCTCACCGCGCTGGACAGCGCCCGCCACCTGACGCTCCTGGACACCCTCGACGCGCTGCTCGCCGACCCCCCGCTGCTCCCCGCCGCCGCGAAACCGGCGGCCCACGTCCTGCCGAAGGCCGTGCTCAAGGAGTACGACCGGCTCGCCGAACGCGTCCGCACCGCCCTGGCCCTCGCGCCCGGCCCCGAACGCGACGTCGCCCTGCACACGGCCCGCAAGGCCGCCAAGCGCGCCAGATACGCCGCCCAGGCCGCGGCCCCCGCGCTCGGCAAGCCCGCCGGGAAGTACGCCAAGAAGTTCGCCAAGCGCCTCAAGGCCGTACAGAACGCGCTCGGTGACCACCAGGACAGCGTGGTCGCCCGCGACGCCCTGCGCGCCCTGGCCGCCCAAGCCCACGCGGCCGGGGAGCCGGCGTTCACCTGGGGCCTCCTGTACGGCAGGGAGGAGGCGACGGCCGCACGGCGCGAACGCGAACTGCCCGAGGTCTGGGCCCGCGCGTCCCGGGCCGGGCTCCGCAGGCGGCTGAGGGCCACCGCCACCTGACCGCCCGGGCGGGGGAGGCTGGCCAGGGGCCGGGTGATCGTCGTGCGAGGGGGCGACCCGGCTCGCGTTACGCTAGAGAGTCGCCCCCGCCAGCCCACGAAGGTCGAGATGTCTGCCGAGTCCGTCTTCCCACAGCTCGAAGCGCTGCTCCCGCATGTGCAGAAGCCGATCCAGTACGTCGGCGGTGAGCTCAACTCCACCGTCAAGGTTTGGGAGGAATGTGACGTCCGCTGGGCGCTCATGTACCCGGACGCGTACGAGGTCGGGCTGCCCAACCAGGGCGTCATGATCCTCTACGAGGTACTGAACGAACGCGAGGGCGTCCTGGCCGAGCGCACGTACAGCGTGTGGCCGGACATGGAAGAGCTCATGCGCGAGCACAAGGTGCCGCAGTTCACCGTGGACTCGCACCGCCCGCTCAACGCGTTCGACGTCTTCGGCCTCAGCTTCTCCACCGAGCTCGGCTACACCAACATGCTCACCGCCCTCGACCTCGCGGGCATCCCGCTGGAGGCCAAGGACCGTACCCTCGACGACCCGATCGTCCTCGCGGGCGGCCACGCGGCCTTCAACCCCGAGCCGATCGCGGACTTCATCGACTGCGCGATCATCGGCGACGGCGAGCAGGCCGTCCTCGACATGACCGAGATCATCCGCGGCTGGAAGGCCGAGGGCCGCCCCGGCGGCCGCGAGGAGGTGCTGCTGCGCCTCGCGAAGACGGGCTCGGTGTACGTCCCGGGCTTCTACGACGTGGAGTACCTGCCGGACGGCCGCATCGCGCGCGTCGTGCCGAACAGGTCGGGCGTGCCGTGGCGGGTCTCCAAGCACACCGTCATGGACCTCGACGAGTGGCCCTACCCCAAGCAGCCCCTGGTCCCGCTCGCCGAGACCGTCCACGAGCGGATGTCCGTGGAGATCTTCCGCGGCTGCACCCGCGGCTGCCGTTTCTGCCAGGCCGGCATGATCACGCGCCCCGTGCGGGAGCGAAGCATCACCGGCATCGGCGAGATGGTGGAGAAGGGCCTCAAGGCGACCGGCTTCGAAGAGGTGGGCCTGCTCTCGCTCTCCTCCGCGGACCACACCGAGATCGGTGACATCGCCAAGGGCCTCGCGGACCGCTACACCGAGGACAAGATCGGCCTGTCGCTGCCCTCCACCCGCGTGGACGCCTTCAACGTCGACCTCGCCAACGAGCTGACCCGCAACGGCCGCCGCTCGGGCCTCACGTTCGCCCCCGAGGGCGGCTCCGAGCGCATGCGCAAGGTCATCAACAAGATGGTCTCCGAAGAGGACCTGATCCGTACCGTCGCGACCGCGTACGGCAACGGCTGGCGCCAGGTGAAGCTGTACTTCATGTGCGGCCTGCCCACCGAGACCGACGACGACGTCCTCCAGATCGGTGACATGGCGGTCAACGTCATCGCCAAGGGCCGCGAGGTCTCCGGCCAGAACGACATCCGCTGCACGGTCTCCATCGGCGGCTTCGTCCCCAAGCCCCACACCCCCTTCCAGTGGGCCCCCCAGCTCAGCGCCGAGGACACCGACGCCCGCCTCACCAAGCTGCGCGACAAGATCCGCGGCGACAAGAAGTACGGCCGCTCCATCGGCTTCCGCTACCACGACGGCAAGCCCGGCATCGTCGAGGGCCTGCTCTCGCGCGGCGACCGCCGGGTGGGCGCCGTCATCCGCGCCGTGTACGAGGACGGCGGCCGCTTCGACGGCTGGCGCGAGCACTTCAGCTACGACCGCTGGATGGCCTGCGCCGACAAGACGCTGCCCGCCTTCGGCGTGGACGTCGACTGGTACACCACCCGCGAGCGCACCTACGAGGAAGTCCTGCCCTGGGACCACCTCGACTCGGGCCTCGACAAGGACTGGCTGTGGGAGGACTGGCAGGACTCGCTCGACGAGACCGAGGTCGAGGACTGCCGCTGGACGCCGTGCTTCGACTGCGGCGTCTGCCCCCAGATGGACACGTCCATCCAGATCGGCCCGACGGGCAAGAAGCTGCTGCCGCTGACGGTGGTCAAGTAGCGCCCAGCGCCATCAGATGCCGCCGTGTCCGACTGCCTGCCCACAGGCTGGACCCGGCGGCATCGTGCGCTTCGGGCCTACTTTCGCATTCACGGGTGCCGAAAGGGTCGCCAGGGCAAGAGCCGCATCGAGCCCAATTGAGCTCCTGGCTATGCGGAGTTGTCCCCTGCCTGACCGCTTGCTGCGATCCACTTCGGCGGCGTACTTTCCAGGGCTCGGCGTAATCCGGCCCTGGTACTCCAGTGCGGTTTCGTGATCTATCCGCTGGTCTCGTGGGTTGAGCGTCGTCGGTAGTGGCTGCGCCGGGCTGTTGCCTGGTGGCGTCTGCGCCAGTTCGACCAGTTCGACCAGTGCGGCAGTCTGGCCGGGGACACGACTGGTGGGTTGAGGACGGCGGTGAACAGGTGGCGGATCTCCGGAACGGTCAGTGAGATCGGGTTGCTGCCCCGGGTGTGGTGGTGCGGTTGCGCTGGCCGGTCGGGGGCTGTATCGGCGGCGACGGCGGCCAGGAAGGCCAGCGCGAGCATGGCAAGCGTGACGTGCCGGTGCCATGTGGTCCAGTGCCTCACCTGGTGATGGTCCAGGCCGACTTGGCCTTTGGCGGCCTGGAAGCATTCTTCGACGCTCCAGCGAGTGCCGGCCACGCGGACGAGTTCGCCCAGAGGCTCTGCGGCAGGTGACCAGCACAGGTAGAAGGCGAGTTCCCTCGTGCCGGGGTTGCGGCGGATCAGCAAATGTCGGTGTTCACCGCTGCCGATATCGATCCAGGCCCAGTCGTAATAGCGCAGGCCTTTCGCGCCGGTGCCGGCGCTTTGCCGGTGCCAGGCAGCCTCGGGCAGGCGGTCGGCGACTGTGTCCGCTCGAAACGGTGTGCGGCCGGAGTTGATCCGGACCCGGATGGAGCAGGCCACGGCCAGAACGTAGCCGGCCGCGCGCGTCTCCAGGGCGGCACGAAGCTGCGGGTCCTGCCCGTATGCTTCGTCGCCGGTCACCCACGGGGCCTCCACCCTCGCGTCCAGTGCGGCGGCGATCATCTCCCAGGCCAGGCCAGGCCAGGCCAGGCGGGGTTGGGTCGCGAACTGCACCTCGTCAGGTATCCCGGCAGCCTGGCGGCGCTCGGGATCAGTGCTCCAGGAATGCTCAGGCAGGTAGAGCCGACGGTCGACCAGTGCCCGCCCCCGGCTGCTCGACGCCGGACAGCAGCCCGAGCAGGTACGCGCGGACAGTTGCCCACGGTTCCACCCGTTGGAACCGGCCCGCGATCCGGTCCATGGCCTGGTCGAAAAACGCCCGCCACCGGATCGGGTCTACGCTCTGGCTCGCGGCCACCGCACGATCTTCAGGAGTCCGCACAACCCCCGATGATCACGCGCTGGTCGTTCTCGCTCCAGGTCGGGTCCTGGGCGGTGCCGAACTCCTCGCTTCGGTCCGACGGCCCGGATCGGCACAATGCGCACATGGACAGCGAACCTCTGCGGATCCCCCTTGATCAGCTTCGGGCGGCCTTCGAGCTGGCACTGCAACACATCGAAGCATCAGCCGGCAGCGCAGTGGCGCTCGAACACGAATACTTCTGGTCTGTTCCGGGCGACGAACTCTACGACGTCCCCAACGAACCAAGAACGATCACAATCGGGCAGCTCTCCGAGTCTTGGCACCACCTTGAGAACCTCCTCGCCGACCCGAACCGGGCCGTGGGCCACCACCTGGTCTGGCTCGCTGATGTCCTCCGCGCGATCGGACAGGACACCGCCCAATAGCCACCACACGCGCGACGTGACGTGGAACTACGAAGTCACACCGGAGTACTAGGTACGGATGCTCAGACCGACTTGAGTGATCACACACTCGAAGCTGGAGAACAGCTGTTTGTAGTGTGTGCGGCAGCAAGGTCGATGAGGCCACGGGCCATACAGGGCATTCCCGACGAGGGACCCTGCGCCCACGGGGGAGGGGTGACGAGGCCAATCGTTCGATCCTCACCGAGAGGGCCCAGGATCAGCTGGAGCCGGCTTCGATTCCCCCGAGCCCACAAACAAGTACACCTACATCACGTCTGGTGGCTTCGCCTCGAAGGCCTATGCCGACGCATGGATGGCGTGGAACAACAAGTGCGCGGATCGGAAAGATCAGTTGACCACGCCATCGAGACCATGGGAAAGATCCAGAACCGATACGACAGCTACAACGGAGACTTGGGGGCTCGTCCTTACCTGCTGGGATTCGACGGCAAGAAGTCGGGACACGTCATCATGTCGATCGGCAATCCGGATACGGCTGATAATGCGACGCATTCGTCCCGGGTGCCGGCGCCGAGCTCGCGAAGATCGATGGGGCGATACGTCATGCCGAACAATTGCAGACCAAGGCGGCGGCCACCGGACGGGGAACTCCCGGGGGCGGATGGGTTCATGCCGGCCCACTCGCAGTACTGGGAGGGCGAATCGCTCGCGCATAGGGCAAAAATCGCCACCGGAGGAAAGCCGTGAGACTTCACTCAGTCGTCATGGCTGCGACGCTCTTGATCATGACGGTGGGGGCAGCGGCATGCGGAGTCGGAGAGGGTGGCCAGAGCGACAAGACGACACAGAATCGGGCCGGCACGATGGATGAGCAGCAGGCGACGAAGAGGGCAGAGGAGATCATCCACCAAGCCGTGGACGGGATGCTGCCCAAGCCGAACTTGAAGCGGATCGGCCCCACGCCGGTAGGCCCGTGTCTGGCCGATGACGACTCAAGCGCAAGCGGACGTAAGCAGGTGGCTCTCACGTACCAGTTGACCGACGTGCCGGGAAGCGAGGCCAAGCGATTGCTCCGTCATGTTCGAGACGCCTGGGTCAAGCAGAGGTACACGTTTGCCTCTCCGGATGCGGACTGGAACGACCCGTACCCGGAGATCTACATGCGCACGCCGACGGATGATTTCTGGATGGACGGCATCATCGGCCCCACCAACAAGGAGACGGGCGAAGGCATCGCGGCCATCTCCGTCACGTCTCCATGCTTTGCCGGCGGAGCAGGGACGCCTTCGGAAGTGAACCCGGCCGCGCTCCGGACATCGCCCGGGGCGTCGGACGCGGAACGGCGCGTGCTGGGGCACTCAAGCCGGATCTACGAAGCCCTTGGCGTGCGTCACCAACCTCAGGCCGGTGACGGGGTGGGGCGCGTCGAGGACGGCGCGGATGTGCTGATGCACCACGCGTGGTCGACCGTCCCCCTCAGCAGGGAAGCGCGAAGGGGCGCGATGAGCCGCGGGCGCGACAGCCTGGGCGGAGCGGGGTGGGACGTACGGGTCCTGCCTCTGGAGAGCGATGAGGAAATGATCGTGGCACGTCACCCCGTGGACGCCAGCCTCGCCCGCGTCGCGGCGTCGGCTGACGGCTCGCTACGAGTCGCCGTCACGGCAGTGGAGCATGATGGCGCCCGGCCCGCTTGATTGGCGACGGCATCGAGGCCGAGGTCGGTGTGACGAGCGGCGACGGTGCCTGCGCGCTCTCTGGAAGCGCGGTTGTGCCGAACTCGTGCAACGTCTGCAACGTCTGCAACGTCCAGGGGCGTTCGCGCGTCCCTGAGTGCATGGAGAACCGATCCGCCCCGCAAACCCCCGAAGGCTGCCTCACCGTCGCCATCCGCATCCCCGTGCGGATCGTCGTCTTCGTGCTCGTCGTGCCCGTGCGGATGGTCTGGGACCTGCTCGCCGCCGGGGCGAAAGCGGTGCGGCGGGTGGTGTTCGCGCCGTTGTGGCGGGTGTTGGTCGTGATCCCGTCCGGGTGGCTGTACCGGGCCGTGCTGACGCCGGCCGGGCACGCGATCGCCTGGCTGGTGAAGCTGGTCGGGGCCGCGCTCGGGGCGGTGGGGGCCGGCCTGGCGTGGGTCGTCAGGGCACTGGTCGTGGCGCCCTTGGTGTGGGGGGCGGTGTTCGCGCCGCTCGGACGCGCCCTCGTGTGGGGGGTCAAGGGCGTCGCGCTCGTGCTCGGCTGGGTGCTGCGGGCCGTGTTCGTGTGGCCCTGGGTCGTGCTGGGGCGCTGGGTGCTCGCGCCGCTGCTGCGGTACGGCCTCCTCGTGCCGACGGGCTGGCTGTACCGGTACGTGCTCACCCCGGTCGGGCACGGGCTCGCCCGCCTCGCCGCGCTGGCCGCGGCCGGACTCGCCGCGGCGGGGCGGGGGCTCGCCGCGCTCGGCACGCTGCTGCTCGTGGTGCCCGCCGTGTGGCTGTACCGCGCGGTCCTGGCGCCGCTGGGGCGGGCGGTCCTCGTCGTCGTGCGGGAGATCGGCGCCGCCTTCGGCCACGCCTGGCGGGCCGCCGGTTTCGTCTCGCGGGCGGTCGGGCGGGCCGTGAAGTGGCTGGGCTGGAATGTCGTCGGCCGGCCGGTGCGCTGGGTGTACGTCACCCTGCTCACGCCGGTCGGACACGCGGTGCGGGACGCGGTGCTGCGGCCGCTCGGACGGGCTGCCCGCGCGGTGGGGCGCGCCGCGGGCGAGGCGGCCCGCAGCGCGGGGCGCGCCGCACGTCAAGCGCTTGCCTCGGCCCGCCACACCGTACGGACCGCCCGCCAGGACGCCTGGCGGGCGCTGGTCGGCGGGCCGCCGCGGGAACCGGCCGAGCACCGGGCGCGTACTCTGGGTAGTACAACTACTGCCTCCGGCGCGGTGCCCGCCCCCGAGATCTCCCTCAGCAAAGCCGAGGGATGAGCCGGGCGGCATACGGTCCGTGACCGGAGGGGCCCCCACAGGACGGTGGGCGGCGCCCACCGCGCCCGCCCCGCACGAGGAGAAGAACCACTGGGCAAGCGACAGCCCGAAGGCCCGCCGCCCGCACCCGCGGTGCAGCGCATCCGCCTGCGCTACACCAAGCGCGGCCGCCTCCGGTTCACCAGCCACCGTGACTTCCAGCGCGCCTTCGAGCGGGCCCTGCGCCGCGCCGAGGTGCCCATGGCGTACTCGGCGGGCTTCACCCCGCACCCCAAGGTGTCGTACGCCAACGCCGCACCCACCGGCGTCGGCTCCGAGGCCGAGTACCTGGAGATCGCGCTCACCGCACAGCGCGACCCCGAGAGACTGCGCGCCCTGCTCGACGAGTCGCTGCCCGCCGGGCTCGACGTCATCGACGCGGTCGAGGCCCGCACCTCCGGCCTCGCCGACCGGCTGACCGCCTCCATCTGGGAGCTGCGGCTCGACGGCGTCCCCCTCGACGCGGCCGCCAAGGCCGTGGAGACGTTCCTCGCCGCCGAGACCGTCGAGGTCCAGCGCAAGACCAAGAACGGCGTGCGCACCTTCGACACCCGGGGCGCGGTCGCCGAGCTCCAGGCGCTCGCTCCGCAGGCCGATGGGCCTCTCGGCGACGGCTGTGCGATACTGCGGCTGGTAGTGCGGCACATGACACCTGCCGTGCGACCCGACGACGTCCTGTCCGGTCTCCGAGCCGTGGCCGACCTGGCGCCGCCGGTCCCCGCAGCGGTGACCCGGCTGGCGCAGGGGCCCTTCGACGAAGAGTCCGGCACGGTGACCGACCCGCTCGCGCCCGACCGCGAGGCAGCCCCGGCCGCTCCACAAACGGCCGCCGGGACCGTCTCTGCGACGGCGCCGGAAGGTCCCGCCGCGTAAGGGCGGTCGTCGTAGCGCAGCCCTGGCACTCGGGAGCCACCTGGGTCGGGCCGCGCACTGACCTAACAGACTTTCGCCAGGCCGTGCGTACATCGCGCAGGGAACCGGCGAGCCAGACACATCAGCTCCCGTGCGGCGCCCGCGCCCCGGACGGCGGCACCCGCGCACATCGACGCGGTACGTGCCGCCGGACCGGAACAGGCGCGGCGCCCGGGAGCGTGACGGGAGCTACGCCCGCATGCTTGAGCAGAACGAATCCGGCACCCCCGGAGACACCAACGACCAGAACAGCCCCAGCGACACGCTGCCGCCGCGCCGCAGGCGCCGCGCGGCATCGCGGCCCGCCGGCCCCCCGGCCGGCGCGCAGGGCACCGAGCCCGCGGCTCAGGCCACGGAGCAGAACACCGCGGAGCAGAACACCGCAGGCGCCACCGGCCGGCCCGCCGCGCCGCCCGCAGACGAGGCCGTCGCCGCGTCGGCGCCGAGGACCCGCCGCCGAGCCACCCGTACGGCCACGGCTCCGGCCGCCGCCACGCAGGCCGCCGAGGAGATCGTCGAGGCCGCGCCCGCGCCGGCCGCCGAGGTTTCCGGTGACGCCGCCGAGGCGCCCGCGCCGCGTGCCCGTCGCCGTGCCACCCGTAAGGCGACCGCCCCGGCCGCCGCCACGCAGGCCGCCGAGGAGATCGTCGAGGCCGCGCCCGCGCCGGCCGCCGAGGTTTCCGGTGACGCCGCCGAGGCACCCGCGCCGCGTGCCCGTCGCCGTGCCACCCGTAAGGCGACCGCCCCGGCCGGCGCGCCGCAGGCCGCCGAGGAGATCGTCGAGACTTCGGCCGTGGCCGAGACCCCGGCCGCCGCAACGGCGCCCGAGAGCGTCGAAGAGGAAGCCGAGGCGCCCGCGCCGCGTGCCCGTCGCCGCGCGACCCGTAAGGCGACCGCGCCGCAGACCACCGTCGCCGCGCCCGCCGTCGCCGAGGCCACCGGCCCCGACGAGCTCGAAGAGGACGAGCCGGAGGAGGCCGAGGAGGCCGACGAGGCCACCGTCCAGGCTGAGGCCGTCGTCGAGACCCCGGCCGTCGTCGAGGACGAGGCGCCCCGCGGTCGTACCCGTCGCCGTGCCACCCGCCAGGCCACCGCCCCCGCAGGCGCGCCGCAGGCCGCCGCCGCCGCGCAGGCCGCCACTGAGCAGCCCGCCGAGGCCGAGGCCCCGGCCGCCGCCGAGGACGAGGCACCCCGCGGTCGCGGCCGGCGCCGCGCAGCCCGGCCCGCGTCCGCCCCGCAGTTCACCCCCGTCGAGCCCGAGCCGAAGGCCGCGCCGCAGGCCGAGGAGCCGACGACCGGCCGATCGCGCCGCCGCGCCACGCGCCCCGCCGTCGCCGTGTTCCAGGCGCCGGTCTTCACCGAGCCGATGTTCCAGACCCCGGAGACGGCCGCGGCCGCCGCCGCCGTCGCCCGCGTCGAGGAGCCCGCCGAGGACGAGGAGACGGTGGCCGAGGCCGCCGTCACCGAGCCCGCCGCCGAGCCGCAGGGCCGCTCGCGCCGTCGCCGCCGTCGTGGCGAGAGCGCCGAGCACGTCCAGGACAAGCCCGTCGAGGAGCCGGCCGAGGAGCCCGCGGAAGAGCCCGCCGAGGCCGAAGCCGACGTGGAGTCCGACGCCGACGAGGACGACCGCCCCTCGCGCCGCCGTCGCCGTGGCGGCCGTCGCCGCCGTCGCGGTGAGAGCGCCGAGGCGGACGACGCCGCGGAAGAGACGTACGAGCCCGCCGAGCAGACCGACGCCGCCGAGTCCGACGAAGAGGACGACGAGCACGAGGACGAGGACGCCGACGGCACCCCGTCCGCCGCCGGAACCAGCAGCAGCCGGCGCCGGCGCCGCCGCCGTCGTCGCAGCGGTGACGCGGGCCCCGAGGCCGCCGAGCAGGGCCCCGACGACCCGGAGCGCACCGTCGTCAAGGTCCGTGAGCCGCGCCCGGCCCGCGAGCGCGCCGAGTCCGCCGCCACCTCGACGTCCTCCGACGAAGTCCAGTCCATCAAGGGCTCGACGCGTCTGGAAGCGAAGAAGCAGCGCCGCCGCGAAGGCCGCGAGCAGGGCCGCCGCCGCGTCCCGATCATCACCGAGGCCGAGTTCCTGGCCCGCCGCGAAGCCGTCGAGCGCGTCATGGTCGTCCGCCAGAGCGGCGAGCGCACCCAGATCGGCGTCCTCGAAGACGACGTGCTCGTCGAGCACTACGTCAACAAGGAGCAGGCCACCTCGTACGTCGGCAACGTCTACCTGGGCAAGGTCCAGAACGTGCTGCCGTCGATGGAGGCCGCGTTCGTCGACATCGGCAAGGGCCGCAACGCCGTCCTGTACGCAGGCGAAGTCAACTTCGAATCGCTCGGCATGGGCAACGGCCCGCGCCGCATCGAGGCCGCCCTCAAGTCCGGCCAGTCGGTGCTCGTCCAGGTGACGAAGGACCCGATCGGCCACAAGGGCGCCCGCCTGACCAGCCAGGTCTCGCTGCCCGGCCGCTACCTGGTGTACGTGCCCGAAGGCTCGATGACCGGCATCAGCCGCAAGCTGCCCGACACCGAGCGCGCACGTCTGAAGACCATCCTCAAGAAGATCGTCCCCGAGGACGCGGGCGTCATCGTGCGCACCGCCGCCGAAGGCGCCAGCGAGGACGAGCTGCGCCGTGACGTCGAGCGCCTCCAGGCGCAGTGGACCGACATCCAGAAGAAGGCGAGCCAGATCTCGACGTCCTCGCCGTCGCTGCTCTACGGCGAGCCGGACATGACCGTCCGGGTCGTCCGCGACATCTTCAACGAGGAC
Source organism: Streptomyces sp. NPDC048416 (assembly GCF_043200435.1). NCBI lineage: Bacteria > Bacillati > Actinomycetota > Actinomycetes > Kitasatosporales > Streptomycetaceae > Streptomyces > Streptomyces sp. NPDC048416. The sequence continues at coordinate 104,618 of NZ_JBICXU010000001.1, read as the reverse complement.
TTCACGAAGGTCATCGTCAGCGGTGACGAGGCGTGGGAGACGATCCAGGGATACGTCGCCCACGTCGCGCCGGACCTCACCGAGCGGCTTTCGCGCTGGACCAGCGAGGTCGACGTCTTCGCGACGTACCGGATCGACGAGCAGCTGGCAAAGGCCCTCGACCGCAAGGTCTGGCTGCCGTCCGGCGGTTCGCTGGTGATCGACAAGACCGAGGCGATGATCGTCGTCGACGTCAACACCGGCAAGTTCACCGGCCAGGGCGGCAACCTCGAAGAGACCGTGACGAGGAACAATCTCGAAGCGGCCGAGGAGATCGTGCGCCAGCTGCGGCTGCGCGACCTCGGCGGCATCGTCGTCATCGACTTCATCGACATGGTCCTTGAGTCCAACCGCGACCTGGTGCTGCGCCGCCTGCTCGAATGCCTGGGCCGCGACCGCACCAAGCACCAGGTGGCCGAGGTCACCTCGCTCGGCCTGGTGCAGATGACCCGTAAGCGGGTCGGCCAGGGCCTGCTGGAGTCGTTCTCGGAGACCTGCGTCCACTGCAACGGGCGCGGCGTGATCGTGCACATGGAGCAGCCGGCCGCGGCCGGTGGCGGTGCGGGCAAGCGTGCGAAGAAGCGCGGCCGCGGCGGCGCCGAGCACGACCAGCACACCCACGAGCACGAGATCCCGGAGATCGAGTCCGTCGAGTCCGAGTCCGTCGAGTCCGAGGCGGAGGTGGCCGCCGAGGTCGCCGCGCCCCGCGCGCTGGCCGAGCCGGAGTTCGTGCCGGACGAGGAGCTGTACAGCAGCATCGCGGAGGCGGAGTCCGCCGCCCGTGGCGGAAGGTCGCGCCGACGCGCCACCCGCAAGGCCTCGGCTCCGGCCGGTGCGCCGCGCGCGGCGGCCGTCGAGGCCCCCGCCGCCGACGAGCCGGAGGCCGTGCAGGCTCCGGCGGCGGTGACGGTCGCCTCGTTCATCGAGGACGACGCGCCGCGCGGCGGCCGCACCCGTCGCCGTGCCACCCGCAAGGCGACCGCCCCGGCGGGCGCACCGACGGCGGCCGCCGAGCCGGTGGTGGTCGTCGCGGAGCCCGAGCCGCAGGCCGCCGAGCCCACGGCGCAGGAGCCGGCGGCTCAGCCCGCCGCGTCCGTGACCGAGCCCGTCGCCGAGCCCGCTGTCGAGGAGGCGCCTGTCGCCGCCCCGCCGCGGGCCCGCCGCCGGGCGACGCGCAAGGCCACGGCCCCGGCGGGTTCGCCGTCGGGCGCCGAGGAAGCCGCGGTCGTCGTGGTGGTGGCCGCTCCGGCGGCCGAGCAGGCCGCAACCGCCCAGTCGGCGGAGCCGGAGCCGGCGGAGCCCGCCGAGTCCGCGGAGTCCGCCGAGGAGGCCGCACCGGCCAAGAAGGCGGCCCGCAAGACGGCGAAGAAGGCCACCGCGAAGAAGGCCGCCACCAAGAAGACGGCGGCCAAGAAGACCGCGGCGAAGAAGACGACCGCCAAGAAGGCCACGGCCAAGAAGACGGCGGCGGCCGAGCAGTCGCAGACGTCGGTCTCGGCGCCGACCGACAGCTGACAGCTGACAGCTGACAGCGGACAGTCGTCAGTCGTCAGTTGGCAGCTGACGACTGACAGCTGACAACTGACGCCTTCGGCCTCACGCCTCCCGCTCACCGCAGGCGGCCCACGACCGATGGCTGACGGCTGACAACAGCAGCGCAGCGCCGGACAGCCGATCGGCCGCCGCCGCTCAACCGGCGTACGGCCGACGGCTAACAGCCAACGGCTAACGGCTAAGGCTGACAACAGCAGCACAGCGCCGCACAGCCGCCCGGCCGCCGCCGCTCAACCGGCGTACGGCCCGCGGCAGTTGGCCGGCGTACGGCTCAGGAGCCCGCCCCCGGGACATCGGGGGCGGGCTCCGTCGTACGCCAGGGCGTGCACGTCACGGCGGAGCCGGGGCTTCCGTCCTGGCCGCGTGGTTTCGCCGCCGAGCAGTGCGGGTAATGACGCTGGTTTGACCCACCACGTCCGGCCCCGTAGCCTTGTCCTTCGGCGTGTTTATATACGCGCCTGCCCCTGAGCACCTCACCTCCCGGTTCGCCGGGGGAGGCCCCCTGCCTTCCGCGGGACGGCTGGCTTCAAGGGTTCCGTATCGAGCGAGAGAGAGATCCGCGTGTACGCCATCGTGCGCAGCGGTGGTCGCCAGCACAAGGTTGCTGTCGGCGACATCGTTGAGGTTGACAAGATTTCCACTGCCAAGGTTGGCGACACGGTCGAGCTCTCGACCCTGCTCGTTGTCGACGGCGACGCCGTGACCAGCGACCCGTGGGTCCTTGACGGCATCAAGGTCACCGCCGAGGTCGTGGACCACCACAAGGGTGCCAAGATCGACATCCTTCGGTACAAGAACAAGACCGGTTACCGCCGTCGCCAGGGCCACCGCCAGCAGTACACGGCGATCAAGGTCACCGGCATCCCCACGGCTGCGAAGTAAGGGACTGAGGAGACATGGCACACAAGAAGGGCGCATCGTCCACTCGGAACGGTCGCGACTCCAATGCTCAGCGGCTCGGCGTCAAGCGCTTCGGCGGTCAGACCGTCAACGCCGGTGAGATCCTGGTCCGCCAGCGCGGCACCCACTTCCACCCGGGTGCGGGCGTCGGTCGCGGTGGCGACGACACCCTGTTCGCGCTGCAGGCCGGTGCGGTGCAGTTCGGCACCCACCGTGGCCGCAAGGTCGTGAACATCGTTCCGGCTGCCTGATCACTTAGGCATCTGTAGAGCGATTTCAGCGGAGGCGGACCTCACTTCCCTTTCGGGAAGCGGGTCCGCCTTTCGCGTGTTACAGAATAGACATCCCCGTATCTTCCCCCGGTCCTTCGTCGGGGGCCCCAGGAGGCACATCCCATGACCACCTTCGTGGACCGCGTCGAGCTGCACGTCGCCGCGGGTAACGGGGGCCACGGCTGTGCCTCCGTCCACCGTGAGAAGTTCAAGCCGCTCGGTGGCCCGGACGGCGGAAACGGCGGCCGCGGCGGCGACGTGACCCTGGTCGTCGACCAGTCGGTGACGACCCTCCTCGACTACCACCACTCGCCGCACCGCAAGGCCACCAACGGCCAGCCCGGCGCCGGCGACAACCGTTCCGGCAAGGACGGCCAGGACCTGGTCCTGCCCGTGCCCGACGGCACCGTCGTCCTCGACAAGCAGGGCAATGTGCTCGCCGACCTGGTCGGCGAGGGCACCACCTTCGTCGCGGGCCAGGGCGGCCGCGGCGGCCTCGGCAACGCGGCGCTCGCCTCCGCCCGCCGCAAGGCCCCCGGCTTCGCGCTGCTCGGTGTGCCCGGCGAGTCGGCCGACATCGTCCTGGAGCTCAAGACCGTCGCCGACGTGGCCCTGGTGGGCTACCCGAGCGCCGGCAAGTCCTCGCTGATCTCGGTGCTCTCGGCCGCCAAGCCGAAGATCGCGGACTACCCGTTCACGACCCTCGTCCCCAACCTCGGTGTGGTGACAGCCGGTTCGACCGTCTACACCATCGCCGACGTCCCCGGCCTGATCCCCGGCGCCAGCCAGGGCAAGGGCCTCGGCCTTGAGTTCCTGCGGCACGTCGAGCGCTGCTCGGTGCTCGTGCACGTCCTGGACACCGCGACGCTGGAGTCCGACCGCGACCCCGTCTCCGACCTCGACATCATCGAGGAGGAGCTGAAGCAGTACGGCGGCCTCGACGACCGGCCGCGCATCGTGGTCCTCAACAAGATCGACATCCCGGACGGCCAGGACCTCGCCGACATGATCAGGCCAGAGCTCGAAGAGCGCGGCTACCAGGTCTTCGAGGTCTCCGCCGTCGCGCGTACGGGCCTGAAGGAGCTGTCCTTCGCGCTCGCCGGGATCATCGCCGAAGCACGCGCCGCCAAGCCGAAGGAGGAGGCGACCCGCATCGTCATCCGCCCCAAGGCCGTCGACGACGCGGGCTTCACCGTCACCTTCGACGAGGCGAACGAGGTCTACCGGGTGCGCGGCGAGAAGCCGGAGCGCTGGATCCGCCAGACCGACTTCAACAACGACGAGGCCGTGGGCTACCTGGCGGACCGCCTCAACCGCCTCGGCGTCGAGGAGGCCCTGATGAAGGCCGGTGCTCGTTCGGGTGACGGCGTGGCCATCGGCCCCGAGGAGAACGCGGTCGTCTTCGACTGGGAGCCGACCATGATGGCCGGCGCCGAAATGCTCGGCCGCCGTGGTGAGGACCACCGCCTGGAGGCCCCCCGACCGGCGGCGCAGCGTCGCCGGGACCGCGACGCCGAGCGCGACGAAGCCGACCAGGAGTTCAAGGAGTTCGGCCCGTTCTGATCGGCCACGGGGGCCCTTGGCCGCGGCCAGGGGCCTCAGCTCCCTCCCGTAGGATTCGCGGGTGACCCAGAGCCCCCCCACTCCGGACGGCGGTCGTCGCGGCGTCAGTGTCGTCGTCATCGCCTACAACGACGCCGAACTGGTCGCCGACGCCGTCCGTTCGGCCCTCGCCCAGGGTCCGGCCGTCTTCGAGGTCGTGGCCGTGGACGACTGCTCCCGCGACGGTACGGTCGCCGTCCTCGACCGGCTGGCCGCCGCCGAGCCCCGGGTGCGGGTGGTGCGCCGCACCGAGAACAGCGGCGGCTGCGGAACGCCCCGCAACGACGGGATCGCCGCCGCCACCGGCGAGTACGTCATGTTCCTCGACAGCGACGACGTACTGTCCCCCGGAGCCGTCCGTGCGCTGGTGGCCGCGGCCGACGAGCACCGGGCCGACGTGGCCGTGGGCCGTGTCGTACGCCGTGAACTTCCCGACCGGCACGACGTGCGCTGGCAGCCCGGCCTGTACCGCGAGGCGGCCGTGCACGCGTCGCCGGAAGCCGCCCCCGAGCTCCTGCACGACACGCTCTGTGTCAACAAGCTCTACCGACGCGACTTCCTGACGGCCCATCAACTCCGTTTCCCCGACGGCAAGTTCGTGTACGAGGACTTCGTCTTCACGTCCCGCGTGTACGCCGCGGCCCCCCGCGTCGCCGTCGTGCCCCAACTCGTCTACGTGTGGCACGTGCGCCGCGCCGCGAGCCATGTCTCCATCTCGCTGGCCCGCGAGGACATCGGCAACTGGCAGGCCAGGATCGCCGCCCACACCCGGTCCGTCGAGGCGTTCAGGGCCGCCGACCACAAGGGCCTCGCGGCCGCCTGCCGGACCAAGTTCATCGACTACGACCTGTGTCTGTACCTGCGCGAGCTGCGCGTGCGCGACGTCGGCTACCGCGCGGACTGGTGGCGGCTGACCCGCGACTACCTGGCCGGGTTCGAGCCCGCCGAGCTGGCCGCCGCCGCGGCGCCCGCCCGCTGGATCGCCCAGGTGGTGCTCGCCGCCGACACCCCCCGCGACCTGGAGCGCCTGGCTCAGCTCGCCGCCGACCCGGCCCGTCTGATCCCCCCGTACGCCACCGCGGCGACCGGCCCGGTGTGGGCGGACGACCTGGCGCGGGTGCCACTCGACGGGCTCGACGCGCTGCCCGCCCCACGGCTGCCGGTCACCGTCGACGCCACCCTCTACGCCGGCCGCCGCGGCCTCCTCAAGCTGCGCGTGCACGAGCTGTACGGGCGCCTCGCGGCCCTCGGCGCCCCGGCGCGCGCCGACGTCGAGTTCGTGCCGCGCGACGGCGAGGAGAGTGCCCTGACCGTGACCGCGCCGCTGCGCGCGGCCGAGGGCGGCTGGGGCGGCCAGGTCCTCGTACCGCTGGCCCGGCTGGCCGCGGCGGGCGGGCGCGGCACCCAGATCTGGGATTTGCGGGTCCGGCTGAACACCGTCACCGGAACGGGCCCGTGCACCACCTTGCGGGCCCGGCCCTCCGGGCTGCGGCGCACGGTGGTTCCCGCCAGCAGGTACGGTGTTCTGCTGGTGCAGCCGTACCGGACGTCGAGCGGATCGCTCGCGGTGCGGCTCGCGCCCGGAGTGCACGGGGCTCTCGGAGTCGTCGGCGCAAAGCTGCGCCGACTGATCCGGGCGGTCCGATCAAGGCGACGATGAGGACGTGGACGCGCATATGACTTTTCTGATCACTGGCGGCGCCGGATACATCGGTTCCCACGTCGTGCGGGCCATGACCGCGGCAGGGGAGCGCGTCGTCGTCCTCGACGACCTGTCCACGGGCGACGCGGCCAGGCTTGCGCAGGATGTGCCCCTGGTGGTCGGCTCCGTCCTGGACCGCGCGCTCCTCGACCGCACCTTCGCCGAGCACGAGATCAGCGGCGTGGTGCACCTCGCGGGCAAGAAGCAGGTCGGCGAGTCCGTCGAGATCCCGCTGCACTACTACCGGGAGAACGTGTTCGGCCTGACCGTGCTCCTTGAGGCGGTGGCCGCGGCGGGCGTGCGCACCTTCCTGTTCTCCTCCTCCGCCTCCGTGTACGGCATGCCGGACGTCGACCTCGTCACCGAGGAGACCCCGTGCCTGCCGATGAGCCCGTACGGCGAGACCAAACTCGCCGGTGAGTGGCTGGTACGCGCGGCCGGAAAGGCGCACGGCATCTCCACGGGCTGCCTGCGCTACTTCAACGTGGCCGGCACCGCCACCCCCGAACTCGCCGACACCGGCATCTTCAACCTCGTACCGATGGTGTTCGAGAAGCTGGAGGACGGGCAGCCGCCGCGCATCTTCGGCGACGACTACGCGACGCCCGACGGCACGTGCGTGCGTGACTACATCCACGTCGAGGACCTGGCCGACGCCCACCTGGCCGCGGCCCGCAAGCTCGCCGAGACCGCGCGGGACGGCGAGGTGGCCGACCTGACCGTCAACATCGGCCGTGGCGAAGGCGTTTCGGTGCGGGAGATGGTCGACCTGATCAACGAGATCAGCGGCCGCGGCATCGCCCCCGAGGTCCACCCGCGCCGCGCGGGCGACCCGGCGCGCGTCGTCGCCTCCGCCGACCGCATCGCCGCCGAGCTCGGCTGGAAGGCGCACCACGACGTGCGCTCCATGATCTCCTCGGCGTGGGCCGGCTGGCGCCACCACCGCGACGGCTGACCTGCCGACCGTACGCAGAGCGAAGGCCCCGCCGTTCGGCGGGGCCTTCGCCATGAGGTCACCGTCCGCGCAGCACCGCGGCCGCCCTGCGGCGCACCTGGCGCACCAGCGGCACCGGGACCGTCAGCCGCAGCGGCTCGCCCGCCGCGTCGGTCACCGCGAGATCCCTGCCGAACCCGCCCGCCGTGAGCCGCAGACGCAGCTCCCAGGTGCCCGGGGCGACCCCGTCGGCGACGGCCCGCGCCGAGATGCGGCCTTCGGCGCTCACCTCGGTGGGCGTGGGAGCGGTCAAGGTGCGCCGGCCCGAGACCAGAAGCAGCCGGGCCTCGCCCTGCCCGGGCGGCCAGCCCGGGACGGTGACACGCGCGGTGGCCTCGACCCGGCCGAGCCGGGCCCGCGTGACGCTGCCGCGAGCCGTGCTCGGGAGCAGCATCCGGGTGTCGCCGATGTCGAGGCCCAGGTGCTGGTGGGCGGCCGAGTGCAAGACGGCGGCGGCGGTGGGGCCCGCCGCGCCGCGGTCCAGGACACGGGGCTCAGGCGAGACGTCGTACGCGCTGTCCGCCGGGCGCGCGAGCCACGCCTGCCCGCTCAGCTCGCCGGCCGTCACGACGACCCGCATGCTCCATATGCCGTCGGGCAGCGGCCCGCCGTCGGCGGCCCGGCCGATGTCGACGCCGAGGGTGTACGTGCCGTCGTCGGCGGCCTCGGCCGGCACCCGGTAGAGGTGGCCCTGGCGGCTCAGCAGCACCTCGACCCGCCGGCCCGCCGGGTCGATCTCGCCGAGCCGGGCCGAGCCCGCGAGCCGCAGCACCGGCCCGTCCCAGGCGTAGGAGTCGATCCGCTGGATCAGGCGGACCCGGGAGGTGATGTCGTAGCAGGCATCCGGGATGGCCCGCCGCTCGTCACGGAAGTAGGGGTACGCGGCGTAGGCGCGGTCGCCCTCGACGTGGGCCGGGGCCAAGGTGCCCTCGGTGTCGGCGCGGACGATCTCGGTGAGCTCGTCCAGGAGGCCGTTGCGCACACAGTGCACCCGCAGGCGCAGCCGGGGCGGCAACGCCTCCATGATCCGGTCGGTGGTCCACTCGTCGAGCAGGACCCGCGCCGCGGCCGCGATCTCGCGGCGGCCCTGCTCGTCGCGGCCCAGGTACGGCTCGGCGAACACGCTGAGGACTTCACCGTGGAAGTGACGCTCCATCAGCTTGTCCCGTTCGCGGCCGGCCGGCACCAACTCGCCCAGGGTGCGCAGGATGTCGCCGACGAAGGCGAGCTGGTCGACCCAGTCGACGTCCTGGCGGCTGGCGTTGGTGCCGTCGCCGCGCCCCTCAAGGAAGTAGCAGTCGTGGTCGGCGACCACCGAGATCTTCTGGGCGTGCAGCACCGCGGGGACGGCGAAAGCCACGTCCTCGTTGAGCAGCCGGTGCTCGGCGAACCGCAGCCCGTGCTCCTCGATGAGCGAGCGGCGCCACAGCTTGTAGGGGGCCAGCGTCCAGTACACGGGGGACTCGTAGAGGTCGACCTCGGGGCTTGTGGTGCGCAATTCCACCGGCGCCGCCCGCCCGACGCCGACGATCCGGCCGTACACGACGTCCGACTTCTCCTGCTCGGCCATCGCCACCATCCGGCGCAGGGCGTCCCGGCCGAGGTAGTCGTCGGAGTCGAGGAAGAAGAGATACGTGCCGCGGGCCCGCTCGATGCCCACGTTGCGGGGCTTGCCCGCGCCGCCCGAAGCCTCCTGGCGGATCACCTGGACGTGGTCCCGGGTGCGCGCCCACGCGTCGAGCCAGTCGGCGCTGCCGTCCGACGAGCCGTCGTCGACCGCGATCACTTCGAGCTTGCGCCGCCCGATGGTCTGGGCGTCGACGGACCCCAGACAACGCTCCAGATATCGCAGGGTGTTGTGCACCGGGACGATCACGGTAACAACGGGGTCCATCGGCACACATCCTCGGCTGGGAGCACGACTGCGGGACGCCGGAGCCCCCTGCGCGCGGGGTTGCGGACGCTGACACAGCTTTTCTTTTTTATTGGACGACGTGTGGGGGACCCGTGTCAAAGGGGTGTGAGTACCCGGATTCCGGGGTTTTCACGCAGGTGGGAACGGCGAAGAGCCCCGGCACACCAGGTGCCGGGGCTCTTCGGACAGGGGGCGCGCACGCCGCGACACCACCGCGGGAAGCGGCCCGGCTCAGCGCTGGAGGAAGGTGAAAAGGTCCTCCCAGCGCCGGACGATCTCCTCGGTCCGGTAGCGCTGGATGTTCTCGCGGGCCGCCTCGCCGAGCCGGTCCCGCAGCTCCTGGTCCCCCAGCAGGGCGTCCAGGCGGCGCGCGAAGGCGAGCGTGTTGCCGGGAGGCGCCAGCAGACCGTCCTCGCCGTCCCGGATGATCTCGCGGATGCCGGGGGCGACGTCGAAGGCCACACACGGCACACCGGTCGCCATGGCCTCAAGGAGCGACAGCGGGAAGCCTTCGCCGCGCGAGGCGAGCGTGAAGACCGAACCGTCGCGCAGCGCGCCGGCCGGGTCGTCGGTGCGGCCCATCCACTCCACCGAACCGTCGAGACCGAGCTCCGTGCACTGGCGGCGCAGCGCCTGCTCGTCGGAGCCCGAGCCGTACACCCGCAGCGTCCAGCCAGGATGCAGCGGGGCCACCTCCGACCAGGCGTCCAGGAGCAGGTCGGTGCCCTTCTCCTCGTGGAGGCGGCCGATGCTCACCACGTGCTTGCCGGTGCGCCGGGACGGCGAATCGGGGAAGAACGGCAGCGGGTTCGGCATGAAGTCGACGTTGTCGAGCCTGTGCTGGGCCCACAGGTCGGCGTCCTCGCGGGTCAGCGCGAGCAGCCGGTCGACACCCCGGTAGTACCGCTTGACCCGGCCGAACCGGGAGGACCTGCGGCACGTCTCGAACGACTCGTGCGTCATGCCGATGACGGTGACCGAAGAGGTGTCGGCGAGCGCCACCCACTCCATCGCCCACACCTGCGTCACGATGACGACCGCGCCCGGCCGCGCCGCGCCGAACATCCGGGTCAGCTTGGCGGCCTGCTCGTGCATGCCCGCGGCGCGGGCGGCCCGGCGGCGGCGCTCGGCCACGTTCAGCTTGCCCTTGATGCCGCGCGGCCCGGGCACCGACGGCGGGTGGACGTCGTACAGCGTCGTCGTCCCGTACGGCAGGTCGTCGCCCAGCGCGAAGGGGTGCGAGGGCGGCGTGATGCCCACGATGTGCACCCGGTTGCCGCCGGCCGCGAACAGCCGGGCCATCTGGTGCGACCAGGTCGCAACGCCGCCCAGCTCGTTGACGGCGTTGGAGACGAAGAAGATGTCACGGCCGCCGTCCTTGGCGGACTGCTCGCTCACTTGCCGCTCCCGGAGGTGAAGAACTTGGCGACGATCTGCTCGGCCGCGCTTCCCTGGTCGTACTCGCCGAACTCCGCGGCGAACCGCTGCCGCGCCCCGGCGTACTCGCCGTCGGCCGCCTTCAGCGACTCCACCGCCGCGAACAGCTCGCCCTCGGTCGCCACGATCGGACCCGGCGCCTTGTCCCGCAGATCGAAGTACGTGCCACGGCTTTCGTCCGCGTACTCGTCGTAGTCGTACGCGAAGAAGACCATCGGACGGTCCAGGAGCGTGTAGTCGAACATCAGCGACGAGTAGTCGGTGATCAGGGCGTCGGCCAGGACGAGCAGCGGCGAGATGTCATAGCCGCTGGACACGTCGATCACCTTGCCGCGCACCGACGGCGGCAGCACGACCTGGTTGAGGTAGTGCGAGCGGATCAGCAGCGTGTACTCGTCACCGAAGCGCTCCGCGAACGCCTCGACGTCGAAGGGCAGCTCGAAGGCGCGGACCGAGCCCTGCGGGGTCGCCCGGAACGTCGGCGCGTACAGCAGGACCTTCTTGGACGGGTCGATCTTCAGCTCGCCGGCGAGCGGGCCGCGCTCGCGCGAGCCGGAAGCCGCCTCCGCCCGGCGGGCCCGCACGAGCTCGTCATTGCGCGGGTAACCGGTGCGCAGCAGCCGCTCCTCACGCAGCCGGAAGCCACGGGCCAGGGTGCGCACATCGTGCTCGGAGCGGACCAGGAAGTGGTCGAAGCGGTCCAGGCCCTTTTGGTGCCGCTCCCGCTCGGGACGGCCCAGCACCTTCATCTGCGGCAGGTCGAAGCCCATCCGCTTGAGCGCGCTGCCGTGCCAGGTCTGGATGTACGTCGTGCCCGACCGCTTGGCGAGCGACGCGGGGAAGCCCTGGTTGTCGATCCAGAACTCGGCCTGCGCCAGCGCCCGCAGATACGCGTAACTCCACCGCTTGACCAGCGTGGCATCCGTGGGAAAGCCCGTGGGCTTGGCGCCCTCGTAGGACCAGACGGCCTCGAAGTCCACGCCCTGACGGCGCATCTCGTCATAGATCGCCTTCGGGCTGTCGCTGAACTGCTTGCCCATGTGGCTCTCGAACACCACCAGACCCTTGCGGATGGGCAGCTTGCACAGCACCTCGTCGTACACCCGGACCTTGGTGGCGCCCGAACTGAGGTCCTTCTTCGCCCGGCGGGCCTTGCGCAGCCCCTTCTTGGCGACGCCCGCGGCCCTGCTGCGCAGCGCCTCCTCGATCAGCCCCTGCGCGCGCACCGCGGCCGCGCCCCGCGCCGTCAGGACGTAGGAGAGGTTGCCCTTCTTGGAGACCGACGGCTCGATGCGGTCGGAGACCAGCCGGGTCAGCCGGGGGCGCACATGGAGCGGGTGTCCGGAGTTCACGTCGATGCTGCCCGCCGAGACGCGGGTCGCGACCGCGTCGCCGTCGATGTCCAGGTTCAGCCAGACGTCCCAGACCACGTCGATGATGCCCAGCGGACGCAGCTTGCGGGCGATGTCCGCCTCCGCCTTCCAGTCCAGGGTGCGCCCCTCGTGGGTCAGCGAGGTGAGCGGGAAGTGGAAGGACTGAAGGCTGGTGCGGCGGGCCCGGAACTCCAGGGAGCCGCGCAGCTCGGCACTCGGCCTGACGCGGCCCAGCGGGTTCACCACCGAGCCGCCGAGCCGCACCTTGCCGCGCCCGTCGTCGGCGTAGGAGGTGAGGCGGTTGCCCAGGGACAGCTTGGTCAGGGGGCGGGTGTGGTAGCCGGCGTCGGTGACGTCGAGGATGCGGGCGCCGTCCGGATCGTCCAGGTGCTCGGCGCACCAATAGACACGGCCGTTCTTCTCCACCAGCGGCGTTGTGACCTTGCCCGGGCTGATGAGGGCGTCCGCCGCCGGCATCAGATTCTTCCAGTCCTCCTGGCCCAGCAGATACGCGCAGATCGCCTGGATGGGCTTGACCTCGGCGTACGCCTGCGGAGAGATCGTCGCCAGATAACTGTTGGCGAGCTCGGCGAACTCGTGCCGGTACTCGTTGTCGAGCAGCGGCAGATCGCGCAGATGAAGGACGAGGTCGTGCTTGAGGAACTTGACGTCCTTGCGGAACTTGAGGTCGTCGTAGCCCTTGGATTCCAGCAGGTCGTCGACGCGCCGGTGGATCTCCATGCGGTGCACGAAGTTGGCGATCTCATGGCGCCGGTTGCTGATCGACTTCGCCGAGGAGTTCTCCACGACGTTCCAGAAGTACACATGGTTGGGGATCAGCGTGATCCGCTCGGCCGCGACATAGGCCTGCGCGGAGAACAGCAGGTCCTCGTAGTGGATGCCGACCGGGAAGGACAACCCCTGCTCCAGCAGGAACGCGCGCCGGTAGCACTTGTTCGTGGACAGGGTGTCGAAGACCAGCAGGTCCGGCATCTCGGTGATCGATTCGAGCGTCCGGGTCGCCGAGTAGATCCACGGATACCACTCGACGGTCTTGCCGTGACGGCTGTCGACGTACACGCGGACGCACATCCCGGAGACGAGGTCGGCGCCGGTGCGCTCGGCCGCGGCGACCATGTTCCGGCAGGCGTTCCGTTCCAGGACGTCGTCGCTGTCGAGGAATATCACGTACGTACCGAGCGCCTCGGAGATCCCGTGGTTGCGCGGTGCCCCGCAGCCGCCGCTGTTCTGCGGCAGCTGGAATGCCCGGACCCGTCCCGGATTGGCGGCCTGGAGCTCCTGCGCGACCTCGAAGGAGCGGTCCTTGCTGCAATCGTCGACGATCAGGACCTCGACGCTCTTGTGGGTCTGGTCCAACACGGACTGGACGGCCGTCGGCAGTCGATCCTCATCGTTGTAGACGATGACGATCACGGAGACGTCTGGCACTGGCACCTCAATCCATTTGCGCTTCTGGCAGGCGGCCCAACGCTACCTGGTGTGCGGGGCCCGCCAGGCAGCCGCCCGCCGGGGTGACCGCCCGTTCCGGACACGTCGCATTCGCACATGCGCACGGTCCTTTACGCAACTGTGAGGAGCGTGTGGGCAACCGGTGGCGCGCCGTGTGCATCTCCCGACAAGGGGGATGCCAGGGCACGCGCCCATCGGAAACGTCATACTTCTCCTCGAAGCCATCGCCGCCACGGCAGGACGCTGCGGGCGAAGCAGACACACGGCGAACGAACGAGAAGGCACGGTGCTGAAAACCTCCCCCGCGGGACCGGCGACCACCCAACGATCCGGCCGCCCCCGCAGGAAGCTCCCCGGGACCCAGACGGTCGCGGCGACCCTGTCGGCCGTGCTCTCCATGGCCGCCTACTGCCTGGCGACGGCCGTCCACGGCACCTATCCCTTCGGATCGCGCTCCCGCGCCGTCAACGACCTCGGCAACCAGTTCGTACCCTTCCACGCGCACCTGTGGGACCTGCTGCGCGGGAACACCTCCTCAGACCTCGTCTTCAACTGGAGCAGCGGCTTCGGCGTCCCCTTCCTCGGGGACTTCTTCACCTACCTGATGAACCCGTTCTCCTGGATCGTCGGGTTCTTCCCGCGCGACCAGGTGGAGCTGCCGGTCTTCCTGGTCACGCTGCTCAGCGTCGGCCTCGCCGCGTTCCTCATGACCGTCCTGCTCGGCCGCCTGCGCCCCGGCTCGCCCTGGCTGCGCGCCCTGCTCTCGGTCGGCTACGCGGTCAGCGCCTGGATGATCTCCGACGGATTCTCCGACCCCATGTGGATGTGGGGCCTCGCCGCCTTCCCCCTGCTCGGCATCGCATCCGACTGGTGCCTGCGCGGACGCCACTGGATCCTCGCCACCCTCCTCGTCTTCGCGTCCTGGGCCGGCAACTTCTACATCGCCGCGATGGCCACCATCGGCATGGGTCTGGTCTTCGCGGTCCGCCTCGTCCTGGAGGACACCCCCGCCCGGCAGCGCCTGAACGCCCTGGCGCGGGCCGCCGCCATGACCGCCACCGGCATCGCGCTCGCCGCGCCCGTCCTGACCGTCGGCCTCAAAGCGAGCAAACTCTCCCAGCCCGCGCCCGACGCCACCTACGCCGGGCCCCCCGACGCCACCGACTACCTGGCCCACCTGCTGCCCGGCGGACTCCTCGCACCCGCCCCCCAGGTCTCGGTCGGCATCCTGCCGCTGCTCCTCGTCCTCACCCTCCCCTTCGTCCGGCGGGTGCCCGCCAAGGAGCGCATCGCCTGGTGCGTCCTGCTCGTCCTCGTCGCGCTCTCCTACATCTGGACGCCGACGATCCTGCTCTGGCACGGCCTCGCCATGCCCAACGGCAGCCCCTACCGCGCCTCCATCGCGCTCACCGCGATGCTCGTGATCGTCGCCTGGATGGCACTGGCCCGCCGCCCGCGCCCCAGAGAACTTCTGTACGGGGCCGCGGTGACCGCCGTGGTGGTGGCACTCGGCGCCCGCAGCCTCTACATGGCGCGGGCCACCTGGATCCTCACCATCGGCGGCGGACTGCTCGTCCTGGTGCTGCTCCTGCTGCTGCACCGCCACCGCGGCGAGCGCGGGCCGCGCGCCGCGCTCACCGGCGTGCTCGCCTGCACCGTGTTCCTCTCCACCGCGTACACCGTCTTCTCGGTCACCGTGATCCGCGACAGCAGCGCCTGGTGGAGCCCGAAGCGGACCCTGGACGCACACTCCCGCGCCGCCCACGACGCCGTCCGCGCCCACGACGACTGGCCCGCCACGCGCAGCGACCCGGGCCCCCACGAGTTCGCCAACAACGACCCGCTGCTGCTCGGCGGCGAAGGCGGCTCGTACTACAGCAGCTACGTCCCGGCCAAGACCGCCGCCACGCTGCACGGGCTCGGCGCCGGCTGGTACATCCAGGGCCGCCACACCCTGAGCTTCACCGACCCGGTCGGCCGCGCCATCATGGGCGTCAGCAGCTACCTCGACTGGGCCAAGAACACCGACGGGTTCACCCGGAAAACCGTGGCGGCCCCGCCCGTGGTCACCCTGCGCCCCGGCACCGCAACCGACGCCCACACCCACGACGCCTCGCTCTTCGCCCGCCAGGAGCGGGTACTGGGCTCCTCCGTCTACGACGTACCCGCGCTCATCCCGGCCGGCGGCCCCGCACCCGCCACCCGGCCCGGCGGCGACTGGCACCTGAGCGGCAACGCCACGGGCGACAAGTGGACGACGTTCAGCGCCCGTTGCACCCCCGGCACCCAGGCCTTCTGGTACGCGCCCTGGTACGCCGGCAGCATCCAGGCGCTCGGATCCACCAGCGAACAGCACGGCCGCGCCACCATGACGAGCAACACCCTGCTCCCGCTCGGCACCGTCCCGGCCGGCGGCACGTTCACCGTCGCGTTGGGCACCCACAAGGTGCAGGACATCCCGAAGTTCCCGGTCGGGTGCCTGGACCGTGGCAAGCTCGGAGCCGCCGTGCAGAAGCTCAAAGCCACGGCCCCCCTGGAGGTCACGGCCGGCGGACACTCGATCGCCGCCACCTTCCGCAAGGGCACCACCGGCACCGCCGTCATCTCCACGCCCGCCGTCACCGGCTGGCAGTGCTCGGTCGACGGCGGCGCCGCGCGGGCCCCCGCTACCCTGGGCGGGCTGATGGCCGTGAGTCTCGGTGACGGTGGATCCCGGGTCTCGTGCTCGTACGGGACCCCCGGGCTCAAACCCGGGCTCCTCGCGAGCGGCCTGGCGCTGGTGGCCCTGCTCGCCGTGGGGGCCGGCGGCGTGATCCGCACCCGGTCCTCCCGTCGCTCCTCCACCACTTCCCCCCATGGAAAGCACTGATGATGAAGCTGTCGGTCGTCGTCCCCTGTTACAACGAAGACGCGGTCATCGACCAGTTCGACGCCAAGACCCGCAGCGTGCTCGACACCCTCAGCATCGAGTACGAGATCTGCTACGTGGACGACGGCAGCCGCGACAACACCCTCATCCATCTGCGCGCCCTGGCCGAAAAGCACCCCGACGCCACCCGCTACGTCTCCTTCAGCCGCAACTTCGGCAAGGAGGCCGGCATGCTCGCCGGACTGCGCCAGGCCACCGGCGACGCCGTCGTCATCATGGACGCCGACCTCCAGCACCCGCCCGAGCTCATCGAGCGGATGATCGACCTCTACCAGCTCGGCCACGACCAGATCATCGCCCGCCGCACCCGCGAAGGCGACAAGAAGGTCCGCTCCGCGCTGAGCAGCATCTACTACCGCGCGGTCAACCGGTGGGTGGACGTCGAACTCACCGACGGCGTGGGCGACTTCCGCATGCTGTCGCGGTCCGCCGTCGACGCGCTGCTCTCGCT
Source organism: Streptomyces sp. NPDC048416 (assembly GCF_043200435.1). NCBI lineage: Bacteria > Bacillati > Actinomycetota > Actinomycetes > Kitasatosporales > Streptomycetaceae > Streptomyces > Streptomyces sp. NPDC048416. The sequence goes on along the minus strand of NZ_JBICXU010000001.1, from coordinate 87,980 downwards.
CGGCGAGTACAACCGCTTCTCCAAGGGCCTGTTCTCCTGGATCGGCTTCGACACCGTCCACTTCGACTACCAGAACGCCCAGCGCGAAGCCGGCGAGACCAAGTGGAAGTTCGGCTCCCTGCTGAACTACGGCATGGACGGCCTGATCTCCTTCAACAACCGGCCGCTGCGCATCGCGATCTGGGTCGGACTCCTGCTCGCGGGCATCGGCGCCGCCTACGCCCTGTGGATCATCGTCGCCGCCATCGCCTACGGCGTCAGCACCCCCGGCTATGTCACCCTCGTCGCGATCATCGTCGGGCTCGGCGGCGTGCAGATGGTGATGCTGGGCCTGATCGGCGAGTACATCGGCCGCATCTACTACGAGACCAAGCGCCGCCCGCACTTCCTGGTCAAGGAGGCACACGGCTTCCCCGGCGAGCCCGAGGGCGTCCAGCGACGGGCGCCCGGACGGGAAGCATCGCGCGGTTCCTCACGTGACGCGCTGCGCGAGCCGTTGCGCGAGCCGCTGCGTGGATCGCTGAGCGACGACCGGACGGACAAGGTGGTCTGATGTCCGGTCAGCTCCAGCAGGTGATCCGGTTCGGCTTCGTCGGCGCCGTCAACACCTGCACCTTCTACGCCTTCTACTGGCCGCTGCTCCACCTCGCACAGTTGCCGTACTTCGTCGCGTACACCATCGGCTTCCTGCTCAGCATGGTCGGCTCGTTCTTCCTGAACACCTACTTCACCTACCGCACCACGCCGACCTGGAAGAAGTTCCTGCTCTTCCCGCTCACCAACGTCACCAACTTCGTGGTGCAGAGCGCCGGGCTCTTCGCGCTGGTGCACTGGGTCGGCATGAACAAGACGATCGCCCCGCTGGCCGCCGCCGTGGTGGCGATCCCGTTCACCTATGTGCTGTCCCGTCGGATTCTGGTGCCCCGCCACCAAGAGAGGGACGAGCCCGAAACCGCCGCGCCGAAAATCCCGGTGAAGTAGCGGACGCACGGCACCTGCCGAGGACCGCGGTGAAGTGGCGGACCCTTCGGGCCCTTTGCGGGCCCTTACGGCGCCCGCCACGCGAAGGGGGCGGACACCGATCGGTACCCGCCCCCTTCACGTGCCCGCCCCCTTCACGTGCCCGCCCCTTCGCGGGCCCGCCCCTCTTCGCGTGCCCGCTAGACGCGGTTGCCCTCGCTCTCGTGCGCCGCCGCCGACCACTCGCCGAAACGGGCGCCCGGCCTGCTCTGGCGGGCGGTGTACAACCGGCCGTCCGTGCCGAGCGCCGCGACCACCCCGCGGCCCGCCGAGTCCTGCGCCAGGCCCGGTATCCCCACGAACTGCATCCCCGGCACCTCCCAGCCGTCCGGCCCCGTCGACTCGTGCGAGGACAGGACCACCCGGCCCTGGTCGTCCCTCGCCGCCACGACCAGCGGCGCACCGTGCCCGGTGAGCCGGGCCACCGCGACCCGGCCGTAACCGCCCACCGGGGCACGCCGCGCCACCTTCCACGGACCCGACCCGCCCGCGGGGGAACCGAAGGTCACCTGGGCGGTGCCCGCCTGGCGGTACGCCACGCACACGCCGCCCTTGCCGTCCGCGACAAGACTCACCGCGCTGCCCGACGGCGTCAGACCCGTCGGCTCCGACAACTCCGGCAGCCCGCCCGGCGCCGCAGACACCCAGTGCAGCACCGTTTTGGCAATCGGCGCCGCCACATGGAGCCGGCCCGACGCATCGACCAGCGCGTCGACGCCCTCCACCACCAGCGGATGCGGCGGCGGCTTGCCCGCCGGATGGTCCAGGAGCCGCCAGGGCCCCCAGCCCTGGCCGTCCCGGCCACTGCGCAGAGCGATGTCACCGGCCCAGTTCCGCGCCAGGACGTGCACCGTGCCGTCCGGGGCGACCGCGGCCACCGGATAGCCCGTCTCCAAGGTCTTGTCGGGCAGCGTGTCCGGCGCCCCCAACGACGTCCAGGCACCGAACGTCGGCACCCCGTCGGCGCCGATCCCGCTCTGGCGGACACACACCAGCTCCCTGTGGTGCTTGTGCCCGCCGAACGGCAGAACCGTACGCGCCGCGAACAGCTGAAGCGTTCCGTCTTGCAGGCGCACGACCTCCACCTGCGGATCCAGCGGACCACCTGCACTGCCCACCGCGTCGAACGGCCCCACCCACGGGCCCTTGCCCGCCGCCTGCTCCACCCAGCAGCGCACCGCCCCGTTCAGCACCGCGAACGCCGCGAGCCGGCCGTCCTTGAGCGGCGCGACCCAGCGCGACGTGCCCGGCGTGCGCGTACGGGTGCCGCGCGCCCAGCCGGCCCCGCCGCCCTTCAGGCCATTGCCCCCCACCTTCAAATCGCCACAACCCGCCGGATCACCGCAGTCGCGATGGTCCACCCAGCCGTACGCGTTCAGAAGCTGCGAGGTACGCCGCGTGGTCGCCGCGTCCAGGGACGGCGGCGTGTAGTTCGTGGGATAACCGACGTAGTTGGACACGGACGCGGCACGCCGCGTGCCCGCGCCCCAGTACCGCTCCATGGCCGCCTGCATGAACCGGGCCGACGAGGTGTGGTCCTGATGGTCCAGATAGCTCAGACCGCGCAATATCGTCGGCGCGCTCATCATCGCCACCGTCTCCCGCGGCGCGTGCATCGGCGTGGGATCCAGCGTCCGTATCACCGTCGGATCGACCCGCGCAATCACCGCCGCCAGGGCATCGATGATCTGGTCACGCGTGTAGGCGCGCGGCATCCCCACCGTGCTGCCCGTGCCCGGCAGCGTCGGCAGCTCCTTGATCGCACCCAGCCACAGACCCCGCATGCTCACCGGACGCGGCACGCTCACATAACGCGCCTCGCACAGCCCCATGTAGATCAACTGCACATGCGGAGCAGCCTGCAAATAGTGCAGCTCGGAACGGAACCCGGGCAGCAACTCCACCGGCTCCACCGTCCACGGACTGTTGTCATCACCCGTCGCCATCAGGGCATTGGCCGCGCGCAGCCCGTTTATCCGCGCCCGCGCGAACCCGGGACGGTCCGTCCGCGCCGTCTTGAACTGCGGGGACTTGCCCGGCAGGTTGCGGCCGTCCGACTCGCCACTGGTCATGCACACCGTCACCGAAAGAGCGCCGCTGCGAATCGACTGCTCCAGATCCGGATTCATGAAGTAGATGCTGTCGTCCGCATGCGCGATCACATGCAGATACGCCTGATCGGCCGCGTCCGAGGCGGGTTTGCCCGTCGTGGTCCCCGCGGAAGACCCCTGCGCCCCCGATCCGCCGCGTGGCGCGAGCCACCGCCATCCGCCATACGCGAGTGGCGCCGCCACGAGGCCGCCCCCGGCGACCCGCAGCAGACGTCGACGAGGTGGTGACGACGGCATCCGGCACGCTCCTTGTTGCATCCATGTGCCCCACGTCCCCCGGGGAGCCCGCCATGGAGTTGTTCGAACCAGTCATCAAAAGGGAGGGGGCGGCGGCGCCAGAGGTTTCACCTCTGACCCGAAATTTGCCTCGACGGCATATAGCCGCACGGTATGGCCATGTGGGCTTCACCACCCCGACGCATCACAGGTTCCGTACTTTTCGCGTTTTTTCGAGCTTAAAGACCCTCCGTCCGATCCCGGGGAGGCTGTCCGCCGACTGGGACTTCCAAGCGCCACCCGGCCCCCCTGGCATAGATTTCACCGTGTGACAGTGGCAAGGCAGCAGGTGGCACAGGCCCGCCGCATCGTAGTCAAGATCGGTTCCTCCTCACTCACCACCGCGTCCGGCGGCCTCGACGCGGACCGGGTCGACGCCCTGGTCGACGTGCTCGCCAAGGCGCGCGGCGGCGGCGAGAAGGACATCGTCCTCGTCTCGTCCGGCGCCATCGCCGCCGGCCTCGCCCCCCTCGGACTGCGCCGCCGCCCCAAGGACCTCGCCCGCCAGCAGGCCGCCGCCAGCGTCGGCCAAGGCCTCCTCGTCGCCCGCTACACCGCCTCCTTCGCCCGCTACGGCGTACGCGTCGGACAGGTCCTGCTCACCACCGACGACACCAGCCGCCGCGCCCACTACCGCAACGCCTACCGCACCCTGGACCAGCTCCTGGCCATGGGCGCGCTGCCCGTCGTCAACGAGAACGACACCGTCGCCACCGACGAGATCCGCTTCGGCGACAACGACCGCCTCGCCGCCCTCGTCGCCCACCTCGTACGCGCCGATCTGCTGATCCTGCTCTCCGACGTCGACGGCCTCTACGACGGCGACCCCGCCAAGCCCGGCACCACCCGCATCGACGAAGTGCGCGGCCCCGACGACATCGCCCACGTCCAGATCGGCAGCGCGGGCAAGGCAGGAGTCGGCACCGGCGGCATGGTCACCAAGGTCGAGGCCGCCCGGATCGCCGCCGCCGCCGGCATCCCCGTTGTCCTCACCTCCGCGAGCCGCGCCGCCGACGCGCTGGCCGGCCGCGCCACCGGCACCCACTTCCACCGCACCGGACGCCGCTCCGCCGACCGGCTCCTGTGGCTCGCCCACGCCTCCACCCCGCAAGGCGCCCTCATCCTCGACGACGGAGCCGTACGCGCCATCGTCGACGGCCACAAATCCCTGCTCCCCGCCGGAATCGCCGCCGTCGAGGGCGAGTTCGCCGCAGGCGACCCCGTCGAACTGCGCGACCTGAAAGGCCGGGCCGTCGCCCGCGGCCTCGTCACCTTCGACGCCAAGGAGATCCCCCAACTCCTCGGCCGCTCCACCCACGACCTCGCGCGCGAACTCGGCCCCGGCTACGAGCGCGAAGTCGTACACAGGGACGATCTGGTCGTCCTCCACCCCTGAAACGGCTGAAAGTCCAGCCATAAGACAGACACCTTCAGGAAAACCGCCCCGCGCCCGGCCTCGGGCTGGTCAACTTTGAAGCGGACGTACGCACGGACCACCAATCCGCGCAGTACCGCACCGCATCGCACACAGCAGCACAGGAGGCCGCCGGTGAGACGAGCGCGCCCAGGGGCGGCGCCCCGAGGGACGACGGCTGAGCGGACCCTGACCAGCGTGGGGACGGGAGCCGACGCCGAACGCGGCGACGCACCCGCCGAGCCCGGGGACACCCCCAGGTTGTGGCACATCACGCTCAGCGTCTCGGGAACCGACACACCACTGCAAGAGGTCCGCCGCGGCCTCGAACAGCTCGCCCACGACCACCCCTTCCTGCTGACCAGCCGCTACGCCCACGACCACGCCGAAATCCGCTACTGGGAAGAGGCCCGCGACCTCCACGACGCGGCCGCCGTCGCCCTGCGCCTGTGGGGCGAACACCGCTCCACCGCCAGACTCCCGCCCTGGGAGATCGTCGGCCTCGAAGTCATCGACCGCGGCACCTACCACCAGCGGCTCGCCGAAGGCTACGGACCACCCCCGGCAGCCCCCGTCGGCGTCCACCCCTTCTGACCCCGCCCGACACGGTGCGGGGGAGTGGTTACGGGCGGCGCCTGTCGGCGTCTGCGCGTTCTGGTCCCGGGGGGACACGGTGCGGGGGAGTGGTTACGGGCGGCGCCTGTCGGCGTCCGCGCCTTCTGGCCCCGGGCCGGACACGGTGCCGGGGAGTGGACACCGATGGCGCCTGTCGGCGTCTGCGCCTTCTGGCCCCGGGCGGACACGGTGCGGGGGAGTGGTTACGGGCGGCGCCTGTCGGCGTCCGCGCCTTCTGGCCCCGGGCCGGACACGGTGCCGGGGAGTGGACACCGATGGCGCCTGTCGGCGTCTGCGCCTTCTGGCCCCGGGCGGACACGGTGCGGGGGAGTGGTTACGGGCGGCGCCTGTCGGCGTCCGCGCCTTCTGGCCCCGGCCCGACACCGTCTCGGGGAATGGAACCGGGGCGAAACGCCCGCCCGCCGCCCATTAGTCTGCGGACATGGCTTCGCACTCCTCGCCCACCCCGGCCTCCCCGCACGACGACACGTCCCCGGTCACACAGACCGCCCACCGGGCGCGCACCGCGGCCGCCGAGATCGCGCCACTTCCGCGCGCCGTCAAGGACGAGGTGCTGCACGCGATCGCGGACGCCCTCGAAGCGCGGACCGCCGAAATCGTCGAGGCCAACGCCGTCGACGTCGCCAAGGCCCGCGAGGCCGGCACCAGCGACACCGTCATCGACCGGCTCACCCTGACCCCCGAGCGGATCGCCGCCATCGCCTCCGACGTGCGCGACGTGGCGGCCCTGCCCGACCCGGTCGGCGAAGTCGTACGCGGCTCGACCCTGCCCAACGGCATCGACCTGCGCCAGATCCGCGTCCCGCTCGGCGTCGTCGGCATCATCTACGAAGCCCGCCCCAATGTGACCGTGGACGCCGCCGCCCTCTGCCTCAAGTCCGGCAACGCGGTCCTGCTGCGCGGCTCGTCCTCGGCGTACGCCTCCAACACCGCCCTGGTCGGCGTCCTGCGCGACGCCGTCGCCGCCGCCGGCCTGCCCGCCGACGCGATCCAGCTCGTCCCCGGCCAATCCCGCGACTCCGTAAGCGAGTTGATGCGCGCCCGCGGCCTCGTCGACGTCCTCATCCCGCGCGGCGGCGCCTCCCTGATCCGCACCGTCGTCGAACAGTCCACCGTCCCCGTCATCGAGACCGGCACCGGCAACTGCCACGTGTACGTCGACGCACAGGCCGACCTCGACATGGCCGTCGACATCCTGATCAACTCCAAGGCCCAGCGCCCCTCGGTCTGCAACTCCGCCGAAACCCTCCTCGTCCACCAGGACATCGCGGACGCCTTCCTGCCGCGCGCCCTGGACGCGCTCGCCGAGGCCGGCGTCACCGTCCACGCCGACGAACGGGTGCGGGCCCACGCCGGAGCCTCCAAGGCCACCGTCGTCCAGGCCACGCCCGAGGACTGGGAGACGGAGTACCTGTCGTACGACATCGCCGCCGCCGTCGTCGACTCACTCGACGCCGCCGTCGCCCACATCCGGCAGTGGACCTCCGGACACACCGAGGCCATCGTCACCACGTCCCAGGCCGCAGCGCGCCGCTTCACCCAGCTCGTGGACTCCACCACCGTCGCCGTCAACGCCTCGACCCGGTTCACCGACGGAGGCCAGTTCGGTTTCGGCGCCGAGATCGGCATCTCCACCCAGAAGCTGCACGCCCGCGGCCCCATGGGCCTGCCCGAACTGACCTCCACCAAGTACATCGTGACCGGCGACGGCCATATCCGGTAGGTGGCGACGACTCGCTCCTTACGCGGCATTCGGTGGGCGATGACGACTCCTTTCTCGCACCTCCGGTAGGTGACGGCGACGCCTCCCCCGGCGCATCCGGTAGGCGATGACAACTCCTGTCCGGGAGCGCCCAGTTCGGCCACTGGCTGCCCAAACCGCCCGCCCGGGGGCTACCCTGAACGCGTGCCGGACGACGTAGGGGGCGGGCCGTTCCCGGACGGCTGGGAGCCAGACGACGACCGCGGGGGCGCGGACGATGACTTCGCCTCCGTGGTGTTCGACGAGGACTTCGTACGCGCCGCCGCAATCCATGAACCCAGTGCCGTCGAGCGTCTGCTCGCCGCCGCACAGGCCCGCGCCGAAGCGGAGGCCGCCCGCGCCCGAGCCGGCGCCGGAGCCCCCGACGACGAACTGTTCGGCGAGGGCTACGACCCCTACCGCCTGGGCCGCGACCCGGACGACCTCGGCGGCCCCGGCCTGTCCGGCGGCGCCGAAGCCGGCCCCTACGGCCGCTTCGGCGGCCGCCTGCGCCCCTACCGCGGCCGCGCCCGCTGGCACCGCCCCATCGCCTGGCTCCTGGCCGTGATCATGGGCATCGGCATGGTCGCCCTCGCCTTCTCGGCCGTCTACCGCGGTGCGTCGTCCGACCACGACGACCAGGCACCACCCCCCGCCACCAGCAACGTGGACAACCCGACGAACGCCGCGGGCCCGGGTGCGGGCGACGGGCCGGGCGCCGGGGGCGGCCCGGGCGCGGACGACGGGCCTGGCGCCGGGGTGGGCGCGGGGGTGGGCGACGGTGACGATCGGGCATTGGTCCCAGGGGATGGCTCGGGGACCGGGGGGCTCCCCCCGCCCCCCGCCCCCACCCCACCCTCCGCCCCACCCCTGAGCTCCGCCCACGCCTCGGCCTCGGCCCAGGCCTCGGCCGCCTTCCGGACACCGGCGGTACCGGCCGCGCCCCGGGTGCCGTAGGGAGCGCGGGCACGGCCCCGCGGCCCGCCCTCCGGTACCGGCCGCGCTCCCGGGTTCCGTACGGGGCGCGGAGCACGACCCCGCGGCCCCTTCTCACCAGGCCCGGACCGGGCCGAGCCGGCAGGGTCGGGGCAGGGTCGGGACGGGCCGGGCGAAGCCTGCCGCGCGCCTCCCGGCCGGCCCCGGCAAGAGGGCGCACCAGCCCCTGGCGTCTCACCTGGCCCACGCCCTGAGCAGCGCCTGAACCGCCTTGCGGGAACTCATCGCAACTTGTGGTGGACCAGCGCGTTTACCTTTCCCTCACCAGACCTACCCTGAAGGTATGGCAGGGCGTGAAGTGCCACCCGAGGGGACACCTGAGGGCCTCCCCGGCGGAGGTGACGACGAGTATCGGTCCGTCGTCTTCGACGAATCGTTCGTCCGCGCTGCCCGCCTCCAGGAGTTCTCCGCCCAAGAGCGCATGCGCGAGCACGCGCGGGCCGTACGCTCCCGCCCCAGCTGGTCCCTGCGGGCCTCCTCCAAGCCCGCCATCGCCCTGGTCCTGCTGCTCCTCCTCGCCTTCAGTACCGCCATCTACATGGGCGTCCGGCACCCCTACGAGCCACCGCCCACCAGCCGGCCCGAGGAGCTGCGGATGGCCGTGGTCCCCCTCGCCCCCCAGGGCCCCGTGCCCGGCGGCGACGCCGACCAGCTCTTCGCGCACAGCCCGGCCGCCGCGTTCCGCACCGGCGGCGCCGGAATCAACCTGCCCCCGGCGGCCAAGACCGCGCACTTCTCCGAGGCCCAGGTCATGGACGCGCTCTCCATCGCCAAGGACTACCTGATCAAATCGTCCCTGGATCCCGCCGTGCTCGCCGGAGGCCCGGCCCGGCAGGTCCGGGTGCTGCTCGACCCCGACCTGATGGCCCAGTTCGACCAGAGTCTGGCCACTCCGGCCGAGGACGGCAGGCACTCCGCCACCGGCTGGCTGGTGCGCTTCGACCCGGCCAAGGTGGCACTGGCCGACCCTCACGTACGCGTCCAGGGCGAGATGAGCTATGCGGAGGTCGGCTCGGACGCCCTCGACGTCAGTACCGACCACGTCTTCGTCTACGCCCTGCGCCCGGCCGGCGACGGCCCGCACGCGGGCGACGCGTCCTTGTTCATGGTCCGCCGCGAGCTGCACTTCCGGCTCGACCGCGAGGACCTGCGGCTGAACCGCACCGAGTTGCAGACCAGCACCGTGGAGGCCGGGCCGCAGGCCTGCTCGGCCGATGCCGGGGGCCTGCTGCAACCGCTCCTGGCGGGAGAGCGGGCCGGCGCCCAGGGTCCGGCCGCCACCGATCCGTACGCGATCGGCCCCGCCCCCGACGCCCTCTGCGCCACCCTGGCCCCGGGCGCCCAGCCTTCCCCCGCCACCGGCTGAAACCGGCCGGCCGGCCATCGGGCCCCGTATCCCCCCTCCAGTCGCCGTCACCCCCCCCCGTCGCGCCGTCAGCCCTTCGTCGCGCCGTCAGCCTTCCCTCGCCGTCAGCCCTCCCCGTGACCGTTCTGGCCGTTCTGGCCGGGCTTGTCGTCGGGCGCCGGCGCATCCGGTCCGGCCGCCGTGTCCGAGGGACGCGTGCCCGCACCCGCCCCGGTGAACTTGTCGCGCAGCCTGCCGCCCAGGTCGGCCGTGCCGCCGGCGATGTCGCCGACCAGCTTCATCAGCGGGTCCTTGCTGCTCTTGACCGCGTCGGCGTAGGACGCCGCGGACTCCCGGAAGGAGTCGGACACCGAGGTGTCCTTGTCCTCGTCGCGGCGCGGATAGTGGCCGTCCATGATGCGCTGGTGGTCGCGGGTCTCCGCCCACTTCTTCAGCTCTGCGGCGCGCACCGTGGTGAAGGGGTGGGAGCGGGGCAGCACGTTGAGGATCTTCAGTACGGAGTCGCGCAGATCGCCCCCGGACTCGTACTCCTCGGCCTGCTCCAGGAACGCGTCCACGTTCATCTCGTGCAGGTGATTGCCTCCGGCTATCTTCATCAGCCCCCGCATCGAGGCGTGCAGGTCCTGGCCCACAAGCAGCCCGGCCCGGTCCGCGGAAAGCTCCGACTTGCGGAACCATTCGCGCAGCGCCGTGATGATCGCCATGAGCGCCACGTTGCCCAGCGGGATCCAGGCGATCTTCAGCGCCAGGTTGGTGAGGAAGAGCAGGATCGTGCGGTAGACGGCGTGGCCGGAGAGGGCGTGGCCGACCTCGTGGCCGATGACCGCGCGCATCTCCTCCTCGTCCAGCAGCTCCACCAGGCCGGTCGTGACCACGATGATCGGCTCGTCCAGGCCGATGCACATCGCGTTCGGCTGGGGGTTCTGCGTGACGTACATCGGGGGGACCTTCTCCAGGTCCAGGATGTAACACGCGTCCCGCAGCATGTCGTTGAGGTGGGAGAACTGGGCGTCGCTCACCCGCACCGAGTCCGAGAGGAACAGCAGTCTCAGGCTTCGCTCGGGCAGCAGCCCGCTCAGCGCCTTGAAGACGGTGTCGAAGCCGGACAGCTTGCGCAGCGCGACCAGCGCCGAGCGGTCCGCGGGGTGCTCGTAGGCCCGGGAGGAGATCCCGGGGAACCTGCGCCGCTGCCTGCTCGGCACGTTGTCGTTGATGTCCTCGGTCATGGGTGCCCCCTGTCGTTCGAGTGTTGGCTCGTCCCCCTGACGACATCCACATTAGGCGGTGGCGATACCGTGGCCCGGGGGCCTGTGGATAACTTCGAGGAGACCTGCCATGCCGGATGCCACGCCGGACGTCGTCACTGCACTCGCCACCGTCACCGCCTCCGGCCAGGGGCTGGGTGCGCCGCTGAGGATCCTGCTGGTCGCCTCCATGGTCGGAGCGGCGCTGCTGGCCTGGTTCCTGCTGCGCGGATACCGCTCGAACGGCGGCGACGACAACCACAACGACTGAGTCGGCGTGAGCGTGCCCGGACCGCCCGCATACGATGTGGGCGAAGTCTCCGCCCCGACTCCCGGATAGGTCCTGCCGAAGATGAGCCTCCACAGCACCGCCGCCAACCTGGTCTCGCTCGCCGAAGGCGCCGAGCACGGTGGCAACCACGAAAGCCTGCAGCCCTGGATGACGGGCGGCGGCGCGCTGCTCGTGCTGCTCCTGCTGCTCTGGATCACCACCCGCTTCAACCGCGACCGCTGATTCGGGGCCGTGAGCCGGGCCAGTAGGCTCTGCACGCATGGGAGAGCAGGAAGTGCCTACCGGTCCGGTGAAGCGACGCATCGGTGTGATGGGCGGAACGTTTGATCCGATCCATCACGGACACCTCGTGGCCGCCAGTGAGGTGGCCTCGCAGTTCCATCTGGACGAGGTCGTCTTCGTACCGACCGGACAGCCCTGGCAGAAGAGCCACAAGCTGGTCTCCCCGGCCGAGGACCGCTATCTGATGACGGTCATCGCCACCGCGTCCAACCCGCAGTTCTCGGTCAGCCGCATCGACATCGACCGCGGCGGGGCGACGTACACCATCGACACCCTGCGGGACCTGCGCGAACGCAACAGTGACGCGGACCTGTTCTTCATCACCGGCGCCGACGCGCTGGCCCAGATCCTCACCTGGCGGGACGCCGAAGAGCTGTTCTCGCTGGCCCACTTCATCGGCGTCACCCGCCCCGGCCATGTGCTGACGGACGACGGGCTGCCCGAGGGCGGGGTCTCGCTGGTGGAAGTGCCGGCGCTGGCCATCTCGTCGACGGGCTGCCGCGCACGGGTCGCGCAGGGCGACCCCGTCTGGTATCTGGTTCCCGACGGTGTGGTCCGCTACATCGACAAGCGCCAGCTGTACCGCGGCGAGTGAGACCAGCTGTAGCGCCTGTACGTCGGCGAGTGAGAGAAGGCCACCGGTGAACGACCGCCAGTACGACCCGCACGCACCCCAGGTGCAGCTGGTCGGATACGACGAGTACGGCCGGCCGGTGTACCAGCAGGTGCCGCCGCAGCAGCAGGCGACGTACGACCCCTACGCGCAGCCTCAGGAACCTCAGCAGCAACAGCAACAGCAACAGCAACGGCAACAGCAGGGGTACGGGTACGACCAGGCGTACGTTCCGCAGCAGTCGACGTACGACCCCTACGCGCAGCAACAGCCCCAGCAGCCACAGGAGTTCCCTGCGACCCAGCAGTTTCCGCAGCCGGACCAGGCAAACGGCTACGGAAGCACCTACGGGCAGGGCCACGGTCAAGAACACGGGCAGGGCAACGGGCAGAGCCTCGGCCAGGACTACGGGACCGCGCAGCAGCCCCCCGTCCAGGCGGCCCCCCCGGCCGCCGAGCCGGCGCCGGAGCCGCAGACCGCGCCCGTGCTGCCGCAGCAGCGGCGCGACGAGGGCGGCGGGAAGGGCGAACGCGACTACCGCACCGAGCAGTTCTCCTTCATCGAGGAGCCCGACGAGGACTCCGACGACGTCATCGACTGGCTGAAGTTCACCGAGAATCGCAGCGAGCGCCGCGAGGAGGCCAAGCGGCGCGGCCGCAACCGTGTCGTCGCGCTCGTCGTGGCGCTGGTCCTGGTCGTGGTGGGCGGTGTCGGCTACCTCTGGTTCGCCGGGAAGCTGCCCGGTTCCTCGTCCTCCTCCGACGCGAAGAAGGGCGGCGCCACGGCCGGGCCGCAGAAGCGCGACGTGATCGTGGTCCATCTGCACAACACCCAGGCGGGCGGCACCTCCACCGTGCTGCTCGTCAACAACGTGACCACCAAACAGGGCACCACCGTGCTGCTGCCCAACTCGCTCGCCGTCTCGGACGACGACGGCAATCGCACCACCCTCGGCAAGTCGGTGGACGCGGACGGCTCGCAGGGCACCCGGGAATCCCTCTCCAACCTCCTCGGCGCCAAGATCACCGGCACCTGGCGGCTGGACACCCCGTACCTGGAAAACCTCGTCGATCTCGTCGGAAACATCGACATCAGTACGGATGCGGACGTTCCCGGTGCCAAGCAGGGCGACGACCCGCTGGTGAAGAAGGGCGACGACCAGACGCTCACCGGCCGGATGGCCGTCGCCTACGCCACCTACCGCGGCGCCGGTGAGGCCGAGACCAAGCAGCTCCAACGCTTCGGGGCGGTGATGTACGGGGTGCTGCGCAAGATCTCCGACGACCCGAAGGCGGCCACCATCACCGTCCAGACGCTCGCGCAGATCCTCGACCCCTCGCTTCCCGAGAGCGACCTCGGGGCCTCCCTCGCCAAGCTCGCCGAGCACGCCAAGATCGGCGCGTACAAGACGGCGCTGCTTCCGGTGCAGCCGGACGGCACGCTGAGCCGGCAGACCAGTGACAGCGTGATCAAGGACGTCCTGGGCGGTCAGCTGGGCGGAGGCTCGGAGCAGGGGTCCGCGGTGCGGGTCGGCGTCAGGAACGCCGGTGGCAACGCCAAGGCGGCGGAGTCCGCCCAGATCACCCTGGTCAACGGCGGCTACACCTTCGTCGACGCCGGCAGCTCCGGCACGCAGACCACCTCGCAGGTCCTGTACGCGGACGCGGCGAAGAAGGCGAACGCCGTCGAGGTCGCCAAGACGCTGGGACTGCCGGACAGCGCGGTCAAGCAGGGCGATGCCGCTGCCAACGCCGACGTGACGGTCGTCATCGGCAAGGACTACAAGGTCCCCAAGTGAGAGCTCGCAGGTAATCCTTTCGGGGCTGTCGGCGGTCCGTGAGATCCTGGAATTCGATCTGATCCGATCTGACCGCCGACGAAAGCCTGCTTGTGACCGCCACGGACCGTTCCATCGAGCTCATCACCGCCGCCGCTCAGGCGGCTGCCGACCGGCTCGCGCACGACATCATCGCCTACGACGTCAGCGATGTGCTGTCGATCACCGACGCCTTCCTGCTCGCCTCCGCGCCCAACGACCGCCAGGTCAAGTCGATCGTCGACGAGATCGAAGAGCGGCTGAACAAGGAGCTCGGCGCCAAGCCGGTGCGCCGCGAGGGCGACCGCGACGCCCGCTGGATCCTGCTCGACTATGTCGACATCGTCGTGCATGTCCAGCACAGCGAGGAGCGCGTCTTCTACGCGCTCGAACGCCTGTGGAAGGACTGCCCCGAGCTCCCGCTGCCGGACGACGCCATGAAGACCCGGGGCAAGGCGGCCGAGCACGCCGCGCTCACCGGCGCCGACGAAACGGACGGTGAGCTCAGCTGAACGGCACCACCAGGAGCGGCCGCGGCCGTCGGATAGTCCTGTGGCGGCACGGCCAGACGGCCTGGAACCTGGAGCGCCGCTTCCAGGGCTCCACGGACATCGAGCTGACCGAGACCGGCGTCGGCCAGGCCCACCGGGCCGCCCGCCTGCTGGCCGCCCTGAAGCCGGACGCGATCATCGCCTCCGATCTCCAGCGGGCCGCAGCCACGGCCGCCGAGCTGGCGGCCGTCACCGGTCTCCCGGTCGAGCACGACTCGGGTCTCCGGGAAACGTACGCGGGCGCCTGGCAGGGGCTGACGCACGAGGAGATCGTCGCCCGGTACGGCGAGCAGTACGCGGCGTGGAAGCGCGGCGAGCCGGTGCGGCGGGGCGGCGGCGAGTTGGAGACCGAGGTCGCCGACCGGGCCGCCCCGGTCGTGCTGCGCCACGCCGACAAGCTGCCCGACGGCGGCACCCTCGTCGTCGTCAGCCACGGCGGCACCATCCGCACCACCATCGGTCGGCTGCTGGGCCTTGAGGCGCACCACTGGGAGGGCCTTGGCGGGCTCACCAACTGCTGCTGGTCCGTGCTCGGCGAGGGCGCGCGCGGCTGGCGTCTGCTGGAGCACAACGCCGGCACGCTGCCCGAGCCGGTCCTCGGCGACGACGACTAAACGCTGCTCAGGGGTGGTGACGGCCGGATTTCACTTTCCGGCAGGTCACAGGCTAGAGTTCTTCTTGTTCGCAGCGCGGGACCGCCGAAGAAGCGGGACACAGAGCGAACAGCGGGGCTATAGCTCAGTTGGTAGAGCGCCTGCATGGCATGCAGGAGGTCAGGAGTTCAATTCTCCTTAGCTCCACAATCGGATCCCGTCCCCTCATGGGGGCGGGATCTTCTTGTTGTTCCGCTGTTGTCCCGCATGTTGTTCCGCCCACGCGCGGTGTGCTGTCCCTTCGGGCGGCTGTCACGCCTCCGCCCCGGTTGGCGCGCCCCGAGTGCGGGCCCGTCCGCGCGCCCGGTGCATGCTCTCGCGCGCCGGGCGGTGCGGCTGTCCTGGGCGGACCGGCCGGTCTCGTACCCCGACAGCACTGACCCCCTTGCGAGGACATGGCAGAATCGGGACGGCCGGAGGGGGACGACGGACCGAACGGGAGGGAGCGCGCGATGCCCGCGATTCGCGAAGAATTCCCGCAACCGTCCGGCGGCCCCGAAGCGCTGGAGCTCAGCGCCCGCCTGAGCTGCCCCTCCTGCGGCTCCTTCCACGTCGCCCAGATGCTCGGCGACAACGGCGGAGTGTCCTACGTGTGCACGGCCTGCGGCCACAGCTGGAGCTGAACATGGGTGCACACAGGCGGAAATGCGACTGGTGCGGCAGTGGTACGCCCATCGTCAGGGACATGGATCCGGTCAACACCGACTATCAGTACTGGTGCGAGGAATGCGCCCGGGCGCTGATCATAAAGGGCGACCCGATCGAGACGTACCGTGAACTCGAAGGGGAGCCGATCTATGGCCGCCTCCTTGAGGCGCACTGCACGCTGAAGCGGTTCTACTCCTTCGCCACGGCCTGAGCGCCGCCGACCCGAGGAAGCCCGACCGGGCGGCCCGGCCGGCGGACAGAGCGCCGAGAGTGCCATCTCGCCGCCGCCCTGCGCGAGTTCGGGCCGACCCGTGCCATGCGGGACCCGCCACAGCGCGTACGTGGCCGGGACCCACAGCAGCGCGTACGTGGCCGGGACCCACCACAGCGCGTACGTGGTGAAGGCGGCGCCGAACGGCGCCCAGCGGGACCCCTGGCCGCACGGCAGCACCACGGCGGCCGTCGCCGTGGCCGGGCAGAACACCGGGGCGGCCCGAATGGTCACCACGCGGGAAGAGTTCCCGGCGCCGGACCCCCTTCGGGTGACAGCCGCGATCACCAGGAACGCCGCGGCTGCGGGCCGCCGGGCGGGGTGAGGGGGCGAACAGCGGGGCCACGAGATGACGGACGCGGGGAAGCGGGCGGCGGTGCGCGCGAGTAGCCTCACGGGCACGAACACGGACGTTCCCGTCCTTCTCCGTACAGAACGGAAACCGATTTGGTGAACCACCGGGGTGACCGTGTAATGTTCTCGATGTCGCCGGGGGAAACCGGGCGGCGCGAAAACAAGGGGCTATAGCTCAGTTGGTAGAGCGCCTGCATGGCATGCAGGAGGTCAGGAGTTCAATTCTCCTTAGCTCCACAGTGAGAAGGCGGGCCATCCGAATCGGATGGCCCGCCTTCTTTTTGTTGTGTCGCCGTCTCCCTCCAGGGAAGGCCACTGGCGTGCGGCCTTCCCTGGAGGGCGTCGTCATGGTCGGAAACGGTCAACTCCGGCCGCTGCCCAGGGCTTTGCGGCTGACCTGGGGGAGCGCGGCCGGAGCCTGCTCGATCCGGAGCGCGAGCGCGGGACAACGGCGTACGGCCCGCTGCGCACGCCCCCGCAGATGCATCGGCACGGTGGCGTCGGCGACCAGGGGATAGCCGTCCGGCCCCAACCGGATCAGCTCCGGCACGATGTCCGCGCAGAGGCCGTGCCCCTCGCAGAGCGTCCAGTCGACCAGCATCTTCTCGCCGCTGGGTACGCCCTCGTCCTGGTAGCCCGGGGCGGGCAGCGGCAGCACGCCCACGGTCGGGCGGCCGCAGCCCCCGCCCAGCACATGGGCCGCCAGATCGTCCGTGAACGCCGCCAGGGTCGATGCGAGGAACCGGGCCGAGCCGTCCGGATGCTTGCACGCGCCGCGGCCCTTCACCGCCCGCGTCACCTCGCGCAGCGCCTCAAGCGCGGCCGGACCGCCGCCGCCCAGCACATCGGCGAGCCCCGCAGCAGCGGCAGGCAGGCCGAGTCTGCACGGGCCGCACTGGCCGGCCGTCTCGGCGGCCAGCCACATGGCGACCCGCAGCGCCTCGCCCAGAGCGCAGGTCCCCGGCCCGATCGGCAGGATGGCACCCGCGCCGAGGGCGCCGCCCAGCGCCGACAGGGAGGCGCGCGAGAGGGACGCGTCGTGGGCGGCCACCGCGTTCAGCCAGCTGCCGTGATAGCCGCCGGTCAGGACGCCCTGGGGCTGCGACGGGGCGCCGGCCAGCTGTAGGACGTAGCGCAGCGGCACCCCGGTGGGCACCTCGACGACCATCGGGCGGGCGACCGCACCGGAGACCGTCAGCAGGACGGTGCCGGGCTCGGTGGGCTCGCCGGTGTTGCCGAAACGCCGGGGGCCCAGCCGTGCGGCCACGGCGAGCTGGGCGAACGTCTCCGCGTTGGAGAGCAGCGTCGGCGCTCCCCCGACGCCCGATTCGGCGGCCCGCTCGCGCCGGCCCGGCGGCAGGGCGGGCCCGCCGTCCACCGCCCTGATCACCGCCGATGCCTCGCCGGACACCATGCGCTCGGGGGTGCGGACCACGCGGGCCCGCAGGGGAGCACTGCGCTTGTCGGTGAGGCCGCGCTCGGTGAGGGCGGCGCGCACGGACGCCTCCGTGGAGTCGCGCGTGACGGCGACGACCAGGGTGCGCGCACCCAAAGCCTCGGCGGCCAGCAGCGCACCGTCCAGGACGAGATGGGGGGCCCTGCACACCAGGACGGTGTCCTTGCGGCAGGCGGGCTCGCCCTCGCTCGCGTTGACGACTACGACCGGGCGTATCCCACGCCGGATCGCGGCGGAGGCGACCGCGCGCAGCTTGCGGCCGAAGGGGAATCCCGCGCCGCCGCGGCCGGTCAGGGAGATGTCGTCGGCGAGTTGAGCCAGTTGCTCGCCGTTGATCGGCTCCAGCGGCCCGTGCACCTTGAGGTGCATGGGCAGCGCCAGACGCTCGACGAGGTCGAAGCCCGCGGTCAGATGGGGCAGGCCCACGACGCGGACCTCGGGTACATCGGGGAGGGGGCTGTTCATGGTCGTACTCCTGCTGTCGCGGGCACCGTCACGGACGTTCTCCAGCGGCGGAGCCCGGCGGGGAGTGCCAGGGCTCACCGGCGGCCGGCGGCTGGTACGGCGTGGCCGGCGCGGTCCGGGGCAGCGGCTCGGGAGGGCGCGGCGAGGGCGCGGGCCAGCGGGTGGCGGGAGGGGCGGCCGGGGGAGGGGGCGGGGCGAGGGAGACCGCGCGGTAGGCCGCCGAGATGCCCGTGCCCGCACCTGTGCGGCTGGGCGGGGCGGCCGGCCGGTAGCGGGGCGGCGCGTCGTGCGGGGGTTCGTACAGGGCCTGCGCCGGCTCGAACTGCCGTGTCTCTTCGAGGGGTTCGTGAGGGGCCCGGCCTGCCCGCGGGGGCTGCGTCGCCCGCGCCTCGTGCATCGCCTGCGCCTCATGCATCGGCAGCGCCTCATAAGAGGGCGCGGCGATGGAAGCGGTCTCCCTGGAAGACGCCTCGAAGGCCGCGCCGGAGGAGGCCGGTCCGGAAGAGGGCACGTCGTAGGACGGCGTTCCGTATGCGGGCGTCCCGTAGGGGGCACTCTCGTACGCAGCCGTCTCGTAGGACGCCGCCTCATAAGAGGGTGGCGTCACGGGCCGCGGAGGTACGGGGGCGGTGGCCGGCTCGGTGCGCTCGTTCTCCGGGCGCGCCAGCAGGGGCGCCAGGCGTGCGGCGATCCGGCGCTGCACCGGCCGCGGCAGCGCGCGTACGGCCAGCGCGCCCGCCACTCCCGCCAGGCTCAGGGCGTACATCGCGACCACCCAGCCGGCCGGCGGGCGCCCGGCGTACAGGCCGTGCACCAGGGCCGAGCACCACGTGGGATAGGCGAGCATGTGCACCGCGCGCCAGCGCCCCGCGATGCGGCTCGGCGTGGTGAAGGCGCTGCGCATCGCGCCCGTGACGGCCGTGAGGACCATCAGGATCCCGGCGAGCGAGCCGAAGCCGATCAGCCCGGACGTACCGGTGATGCCGAGCCCGAACGGCACCACCGCGCCGAGGAGCCCGACATGGCCGAGCGCGATCTTCAGGGTGACGTGCAGCAGGAGGAAACCGATCGAGGCGATGGCGGTCGCGCGGTGGACGGCCTGCGCCATGAGGCGGTCACGCGTCGTGAGGAACAGCCGGTCGGTGGCGAGCAGGCCCCAGGCGACGGAGGAGGTCAGCGAGACCAGGGAGAGGACACCGGAGGTGAAGTCCAGGGCGGCGCGCAGTCCGTCGGACGCGAGGAGCGCCAGCGGCGGTATGAGGAGGGCGACGACGCCCAGTGCGGCCGTGGAGAACCCGCCTTTGCGGGCCGGGCGACCCCGAGCGGGGTTCTGGCGCGGATGGTGCGGGTCGAGCGGATTGCGAGGGTTGCGAGGTTTCATGGTGGGGCGACTCCGAATGGTTCGGCAAAGCGGTCCCGTGGCGGCATGCTAGGTCGCCCCATACCGGCTGGTACGGGGTTTGAGCGGTTGCCCCAGAAGAGGGCGGTACGCGGAGTAACCTCGCCCCGGCCCCCCGGCGGGCACGCTGCCGGCACCCCCTGGGGGTACGCACGCCCCGCGGCGCCCACACCCCCCGTGGGTACTCCGTGCGAGGCTTCAGGGGCCTGCGGTACCCTGACGCCATGCGTGCCGTACGCCTTCTGCTTAGCGAGCCGCGCTGAACACTCCGACCGATGAAGAGATCCGGTCGGACTCGGCGCGGCGCCCCCTCCTGTGCGAGGGGTTTTTTCGTTTGGTGATCCGACGACGGATCGCCCAGCGAAGCTCGTAACCGCCGGCAGAGACGATCGATGGAGCTTTGAGGACATGAGCGAGACGAACACCGCTGCCGCCGCAGAGACGGCCGCGCCGCACCGCTACACGGCGGCCATGGCCGCCGACATCGAGGCACGCTGGCAGGACTTCTGGGACGCCGACGGCACCTACGCGGCGCCGAACCCGACGGGTGACCTGGCCGGAGACCCAGCGGTCGCCGCCCGCCCCAAAAAGTTCATCATGGACATGTTCCCGTACCCCTCGGGCGCGGGGCTGCACGTCGGTCACCCGCTGGGCTACATCGCCACCGATGTCTACGCCCGCCACCAGCGCATGACCGGCCACAATGTGCTGCACACGCTCGGCTTCGACGCCTTCGGCCTGCCCGCCGAGCAGCACGCGGTCGCCACCGGCACGCACCCGCGGGTCTCCACCGAGGCCGCCATGGACAACATGAAGCGGCAGCTGCGCCGCCTGGGTCTGGGCCACGACAAGCGCCGGTCGATCGCGACGATCGACCCGGAGTACTACAAGTGGACCCAGTGGATCTTCCTGCAGATCTTCAACTCCTGGTACGACGCAGCCGCGCAGAAGGCCCGCCCGATCGCCGACCTGGTCGCCGCGTTCGAGGACGGCAGCCGTGAGGTCCCCGGCGGCCGTGACTGGGCCGCGCTGAGCGCCGCCGAGCGCGCCGAGGTGCTGGGCGGCTACCGCCTGGCGTACGCCTCCGACGCGCCCGTCAACTGGTGCCCGGGTCTCGGCACCGTGCTGGCCAACGAGGAAGTTACCGCGGACGGCCGCTCCGAGCGCGGCAACTTCCCCGTCTTCAAGGCCAAGCTGCGCCAGTGGAACATGCGCATCACCGCATACGCGGACCGCCTCATCGACGACCTGGACGGCCTGGACTGGCCCGAGGCCATCAAGCTCCAGCAGCGCAACTGGATCGGCCGCTCCGAAGGCGCCCGCGTCGACTTCAAGGTCAACGAATCGGACGCCATCACGGTCTTCACCACCCGCCAGGACACCCTGTTCGGCGCCACCTACATGGTGCTGGCGCCCGAGCACGAGCTGGTCGACGCCATCGTCCCGGCCGCCTGGCCCGAGGGCACCCACGACGTGTGGACCGGCGGGCACGCCACGCCGGCCGAGGCCGTCGCCACATACCGCGCGTTCGCCGCCGCCAAGTCGGACGTGGAGCGCCAGGCCGACGCCAAGGAGAAGACCGGCGTCTTCACCGGCGCGTTCGCCACCAACCCCGTCAGCGGCGAAAAGGTTCCCGTCTTCATCGCCGACTACGTGCTGATGGGGTACGGCACCGGCGCGATCATGGCCGTACCGGCGCACGACACCCGTGACTTCGCCTTCGCGCGCGCCTTCGAGCTGCCCATGCGCTGCGTCGTGCAGCCCGACGACGACCGCGGCACCGACACCTCGACGTGGGACGAGGCGTTCTCCTCCTACGAGGCGAAGCTGGTCGACTCCGCCAACGGCGAGATCTCCCTGGACGGCCTGGGCGTCGTCGAGGCCAAGGCGAAGATGACCGACTGGCTGACCGAGCGCGGCATCGGCGAAGGCACCGTCAACTTCCGGCTGCGCGACTGGCTGTTCAGCCGCCAGCGCTACTGGGGCGAGCCCTTCCCGATCGTCTACGACGAGGACGGCGTCGCACACCCGCTGCCCGAGTCGATGCTGCCCCTGGAACTGCCGGAGGTCGACGACTACTCGCCGCGCACCTTCGAGCCGAACGACGCCAACACCTCGCCGGAGACGCCGCTGTCCCGCAACGAGGACTGGGTCAACGTCGAGCTGGACCTGGGCGACGGCGTCAAGAAGTACCGCCGCGAGACCAACACCATGCCCAACTGGGCCGGTTCCTGCTGGTACGAGCTGCGCTACCTGGACCCGCACAACAGCGACAAGCTGGTCGACCCGGCCGTCGAGCAGTACTGGATGGGCCCGCGCGAAGGCATGCCGACCGGCGGCGTCGACCTGTACGTCGGCGGCGCCGAGCACGCCGTACTGCACCTGCTGTACGCGCGCTTCTGGTCCAAGGTCCTGTTCGACCTGGGCCACATCTCGTCGGCGGAGCCGTTCCACAAGCTCTACAACCAGGGCATGATCCAGGCGTACGTCTACCGGGACAGCCGTGGCTTCCCGGTGCCGGCCGCCGAGGTCGAGGAGCGCGACGGCACGTTCTTCTTCGAGGGCGAGCTCGTCAAGCGTGAGCTCGGCAAGATGGGCAAGTCCCTGAAGAACGCCGTCACTCCGGACGAGATCTGCACCGAGTACGGCGCCGACACCCTGCGCCTGTACGAGATGGCGATGGGCCCCCTGGACGTCTCGCGCCCCTGGGACACCCGTGCCGTCGTCGGCCAGTACCGGCTGCTGCAGCGGCTGTGGCGCAACATCGTCGACGAGGCGACCGGCGAGGTCACCGTCACCGACGCCGAGCCCGACGAGGCGACCCTGCGCGCCCTGCACAAGGCGATCGACGGCGCCGGCGGCGACCTGGCAGGGCTGCGGTTCAACACCGCCATCGCCAAGATCACCGAGCTGAACAACCACCTGACCAAGACGGGCGGCCCGCTGTCCCGCTCCGTCGCCGAGCGGCTGGTGCTGCTGGTCGCGCCGCTGGCCCCGCACATCGCCGAGGAGCTGTGGCGCAAGCTGGGCCACACCGACTCCGTGGTGCACCACGACTTCCCCGTCGCCGACCCGGCGTACGTCGTGGACGAGGCCGTGACCTGCGTCGTGCAGATCAAGGGCAAGGTCAAGGCGCGCCTGGAGGTGCCGCCCGCGATCTCCGACGACGAGCTGGAGAAGCTGGCGCTTGCCGACGACGCCGTCGTCGCGGCGCTGGCCGGAGCGGGTATCCGCAAGGTCATCGTGCGGGCGCCGAAGCTGGTGAACATCGTTCCCGCGTAAGGGCCTAAACGGTACTGGGGGCTTCCCTTACGGGCAGGTTGGGGGTTGTGCGGGAACCCACGGCCTGCCCGTTCCGTTTACGGTGGAGAGGGAGACACCGACCGACCGAAGGGACGTTCATGGAAGCCGCGGTCCTGATCATGGCGCTGCTGTTCGCCGCCTTCGTGGTGCTCGGTGTGTACATGACGGTCAAGGCGGTCGGCGCCGCCAAGCGCACCGTGGAGCGCACGGTCACCCAGGCACGCAGGACGGTCGAGGACACCACGCTGCGGGCCAAGAGCGTGGCGCAGCCCGGCGTCGCGGGTCAGCTCGCCCAGCTGCGTCTGTCGCTGCGCACCTCCATGCGGGCCACCCAGGAAGCGCTGCGGGCGCGCGTCGCCGAGGACGCGTCCCTGAAGGAGTCCCTTGCGCTGTTCGAGCGGCTGAGCGGGCACGGGCACGAACTCGACGACGAGCTCAGGCGGATGGAGCGGGAGCCCGACCGGCGCACGATCGCGGACCGCATGCCGGAGCTCCGTGAGCGCACCGAGCGGATCACCCGCTCCGCGGACTCGCTGCGCTGGGCCGCCCGGGACCGGGCGCGGCAGTTCGCCGACGACGAACTCGCCTCGCTCAGCGAGCAGATCGAGATGGAGTCGGGGGCCCTGCGGGACTGGTCGGTCAAGGCGCCAACGGCGGGCGCGTCCGCGTCCGCGTCCGCGTCCTGGGACGACCTTTCGGACGATCCCGCCCCCACGTCGAGCGGTCCGTCCTCGTCGCCGCGCCCGGGCGCGGCGGCCCAGCACGAACCCGCGGCCGGTGCGCCGCAGGCGCTGGGCGCCGCCAAGCCGCCCGTGACGTACCCGTGGCAGAAGGCGCCCCGCCCCGAAGCCACGAGCTGAGCCGCGGACAGGAGCGGCTGCTCAGCAGGCCGGTTGCGCAGCAGGACCAGTTGCACAGCAGGGCCGGCTGCTCAGCAGGGCCGGTTGCACAGCAGGGCCGGTTGCACAGCAGACTGGACTGCACAGCAGGCAGGGGCACGCGCCGCTGACCCGAACTGATCATTCCACTGGGCCGGGCTGCCGCGCGGCGCCCTCGGCGGGTAACCTCCCGCTCATGTCCCGCCATGTCGCGATCGTCACCGATTCAACGGCCTATCTGCCGCCACAGACGATGGAGCGGCACAGCATCACCGCCGTGCCACTGACCGTCGTCCTGGGTGACCGGGCGCTGGAGGAAGGCACGGAGATCTCGGCCCGCTCGCTGGCCGTCGCCCTGCAAAAACGTCGTCCCGTCACCACGTCCCGGCCCAGCCCCGAAGTGTTCGCGGCCGCCTACCGCAAGATCGCCGAGGCGGGCGCCACCGGGATCGTCTCGCTGCACCTGTCCGCCGAGTTCTCCGGCACCTATGACGCCGCCGTGCTCGCCGCCAAGGACGCACCCGTGCCGGTGCGGGTGGTCGACACCGGGATGGTCGCGATGGCCCTCGGGTTCTGCGCGCTGGCCGCGGCCCGGGCCGCCGACGCGGACGGCACGCTGGACGAGGTGGCCGCAGCGGCGGAGAAACGGGCCGGCGGGACGTCCGCCTTCTTCTACGTCGACACCCTCGACTATCTCCGGCGAGGCGGCCGCATCGGAGCCGCCCAGGCACTGCTGGGCTCGGCCCTCGCCGTCAAGCCGCTGCTCCAGCTCGACGACGGCCGGATCGAGATGCTGGAGAAGGTGCGTACCGCTTCCAAGGCGATCGCCCGGCTGGAGGAGATCGTCGCCGAGCGCGCGGGGAGCAGCCCGGTCGACATCGCGGTCCACCATCTCGCGGCGCCGGAGCGTGCCGCGGCCCTCGCCGACCGGCTGCGGACACGGGTGCCCGGCCTGGTCGACCTGTACACCAGCGAAGTCGGAGCGGTGATCGGCGCACACACCGGACCGGGGCTGCTCGGAGCCATCGTCTCGGCCCGCTGACGCCGTCCGTGACCGGACGAATGCGCCCGCACGGGTGACGGAGTTGTCCACAACTGGTCCGTTGTCCACGGAAATTGGGTGTGCTCAGCGCGTTCGGACCGAAGTGCCTAACGTCTCGTGGCATGGCAAACCGATCAGCGAACCGATCATCACGCACCGCCACGAGCGGACCCGGCCGGGCCCCCGGCTCGGACAGCAGGACCCGTCCCGGTCATGGCCGGCGCACCGGCCGCGGCGCTCAGGCCCCCGTCTCCGTCCTGACCGCCCGCAGGCGGGCGGACGCGCTCTTCCTGCCCCCACCGCCGGGCACGGCGGGCCCGCCGCGCGGACCCGACGCACCGACCGTGCGCGCCCTGGGGCTGTTCGCACTCGCGCCGCCTCCCGAAAGGCCGCCCGAGCCGGCCGGCGCCATTGCTTCGCTCGACACCGCGGTCCCGGGCGTACGGGAGCGTGCTTGGGCGGCGGTGCGTGACCGGCTGCCCCTGTGGGCCCGGCCCAGGCTCGGCCTCGCGCCGCGCAGCCTGGCCGCGCTGTGCGTGGTCCTCGTCGTCGCGGCGGGATTCGCTGTGCAGCATTTCTGGGCAGCGCGCCCCCAGTCCGTACGCGCCCCCCGCCTGGTCGACGGACCGGCGCCTTCCGCCGCCGCGATGAAGAGCGCGGGCAACGGCGGTCCGGCACATGCGGCGAGCGGTGCGGCGAGCGGTGGGGCGAGCGCGGTGGCCACGCCGAAGCCGGTCGCGAACGCGATGCCCTCGCCGGCCGGCGTGCTCGTGGTGGACGTCGGGGGAAAGGTGCTGCGGCCCGGGATCTACCGGCTGCCCGCAGGATCGAGGGTCGCCGACGCGCTGGCCGCAGCAGGCGGCGTACGCGGCGGCGCGGACCTGACGGGGCTCAACCGCGCGAGACTGCTCGCGGACGGGGAGCAGGTGCTGGCCGGTGTGCCCGGCGCGGCCCCCGCCGGGCCTGCCGGGGGAGGCGGGGCCGGAGGCGGCCCAGGGGCCCTACCGAGCGCACCGGTCAGCCTCAACTCGTCCTCGGCGGCCCAGCTGGACACGCTGCCGGGAGTCGGCCCCGTGCTCGCCCAGCACATCGTCGACTACCGCACGCAGCACGGCCCATTCCGCTCGGTCGACGAACTGCGCGAGGTCAAGGGGATCGGTGAGGGGAAGTTCGATGATCTGCGAGCGCTGGTGCGGCTGTGAACCGCCTGGAGATCCATGCCGAGTCCGGCCACCGCCTGGGGGTGGCCAACCCGCACCGGGAAGGGCCGACCGACCTGCGCCTGGTCGGTCCGGCCCTGGGCGCTTGGGGAGGCGCCGCGATCGCGATGAACTTCTCGGCGCAGGTGGCCGGTTGGGGTGTGGCGCTGTGCCTCTCGGTGACGGGGGCGCTGATCGCCCCGGCTGTGCGGGGCGCACTGCGGCGCAGGGCTCCGGTCCAGGAGTCCGAGGCGACCTGGAGCTGCCGCGGCGCCGTTGCGGCGGTGTTCGCCTGCGTGGCGGTCGGGATGGTGGCCGGCGGACTGCATGCCGCGCAGACGCGCGGTGGCCCCGTGCCGGGCCTGGCCCGGGAATTCCGGCAGGCCACCGTGGAGTTGGTGGTCAGCGCCGACCCCAGGCCGACGCGGTCCGCCGGCCGGGGCGGCGCCTCGGTGGCGATCGACGCCGAGGTGGAGCGCGTCATCGGGGCGGACGGCGCAGCGCAGCGCGTCCACACGCCGGTCCTCGTCCTGGCGCCCGGCAGCTGGCGGGACCTGCTGCCGTCCACCCGGGTGCGGGTGAGCGCACGGCTGGCGCCGGGAGACACAGAGGTCGCGGCAATCCTCAAGGTGCCGAACGGGCCGCCCCGCGTCACCGAAGGGCCAACTGCCGCTCAGCGCCTGGCCGGTGGGCTGCGCTCCGGTCTCCGTGAGGCGACCGAAGGGCTCGCCCCCGATGCGCGGGCACTCCTGCCGGGACTGGTGGTCGGCGACACGTCCAGGGTCACACCCGAACTGCGCGCCGCCTTCCAGGCGACCGACCTGACCCACCTCATGGCGGTGTCGGGCGGCAACTTGATGATCATTCTCGCCCTGCTGATCGGCCCGCCCGGGCGAGCGCTCCTGGCCGAGCGAGGCGGCCTCGCACCCCGGCTCGGGATCAACCTGCGAGCGACGGCCCTGCTCGGCGGGGCGCTCACGATCGCCTTCGTCGTGGTGTGCCGACCGGAGCCCAGCGTGCTGCGAGCCGCCGCGTGCGGTCTGGTCACCCTGCTCGCCATCGGCACGGGCCGGCGCAGGTCCCTGGTTCCCGCGCTGGCGGCCGTCGTCCTGCTCCTGGTGCTGTACGCGCCCGAACTGGCCCGCAGCTACGGGTTCGCGCTCTCGGTCCTCGCCACGGGGGCGCTCCTCACCATCGCACCCGGGTGGAGCGCGGCGCTGCGCCGACGCGGGGTGCCGCCCCGGCTCGCCGAGATACTGGCCGCGGCAGCGGCGGCCCAGGCGGTGTGCGCGCCGGTGGTGGCCATGTTCGCGGCGCGCGTCAGCCTGGTCGCCGTGCCCTGCAATCTGCTGGCCGAGCCGGCGGTGGCACTGGCGACGATCACCGGTTTCGCCGCGCTGGCAGTGGCGCCGGTCGCGATGCCCGTCGCGAGGTTCCTTGCCTGGTGCGGGAGTCGGCCCACCGGCTGGATCGCATCCGTGGCACGCACCGGAGCGGGCCTGCCCGGCGCGGAGTCGGGATGGCCGGGCGGCCGGCGCGGGGGACTGCTGCTCGCCCTCGCCACGGCGGCGCTGGTGCTCGCGGCACGGAGACTGCCCCGCTACCCCTGGGTGGCCGCCTCACTCGCTCTCGCGCTGCTGCTCGCCGTGGTGCGGCCCGCCCCGCTCACCAGGATCGTCACCGGCTGGCCCCCGCCGGGCTGGTCGTACGCCATGTGCGACGTCGGACAGGGGGACGCCACGGTCCTGGCGGCCGGACAGGGGACGGCCGTGGTCATCGACACGGGACCCGAACCCCAGCCCGTCGACCGCTGTCTCCACGAACTCGGGGTGACCCGGATCCCGCTGCTCCTGCTCACACACTTCCACGCCGATCATGTGGGGGGCCTGACAGGGGTGTTGCGGGGGCGGTCCGTCGCGATGATCGAGACGACGGGGTTCGCCGAGCCGCCCGACCAGGCGGCGTTCGTGCGGCGCACGGCAGCGGCGGACGGGGTGGCGGTGACGGCGGCCGGGTACGGAGAACGACGGGCGCTCGGCGGCCTGTCGTGGGAGGTGCTGTGGCCGTCGGCGGAACCCGCTCCGGCGCCGGACGGGCCGAACGACGCCAGCGTCACCCTGCTCGTCCACACCGCGAACGGGCTGACCCTGCTGCTGCCCGGCGACCTCGAACCCCCCGCCCAGCGACGGCTGTTGCGACAGAACCCGGCGCTGGCCCGGGTGGACGTCCTCAAGGTCGCCCACCACGGCTCGGCGCACCAGGACCCCGGCCTGCTCACCACCGTACGTCCGCGACTGGCGCTCATCTCGGTCGGACGGGGCAACCGGTACGGTCACCCGGCGCCCGGCACGATCGCCGTACTGCGCGCGTGGGGTGCCGCGGTCCTGCGTACCGACACGGACGGGGCCATCGCGGTCACGGGTGCGGGAGAAGGGCTGCGGGCCGTGCCCCGGGGACGGAGCCCCTGACCGTGACGGGCCGAAGCGGGGGAGGGGGCCGAAGGGAGAGGGTCAGACGAGCCAGCTTCCGCCGCTCATCAGGTCGCGGCCGGCGATTTCGTTGGACTCGCGCCAGGCCCGGATGCGCTGCGGGACGACCCGGAAATAGGTGTACGAGGGGTCGCTGTCGCGGGGGTCCCAGACCACCTTGGCGGCGAAGGCCTCGGCCGAGGCGGTGGGGAGTTCGGGCGTCGCAACGATGGTGGCGGTGCCCGTGATGTGCACGACGTCACGGGTGTGGCCGAGCGTGAGGTGGACCGGACGGTCGCCGGACTCCAGGTTGCGCAGCGTAGGGCTGGTCCGGCGGGTGCACATCAGGAGCGAGCCCTGCTCCCAGACGAAGGAGAGAGGCACGAGGTGGGGCACACCGGAGGCGGAGGCCGTCGCGACCCAGGCGTCCTCGTCCTTTTCGAGGCGGGCAAGGACGTCCTGCTTGCGTTGCTCACGGCTGCGCGGCGGCTCATGTGTCGTCATGTCCCCTGACGCTAGCGGGTGTTGGCGGCCGGGCGCGTGGGGCGCTGGACCTAGGTCCTGCGGGGGAGGACGGGGCGGGAAAGGTCCGGAGCGCGGCCGGCCGGGGACGGGCAAACGGAATGGCCAATTCGGGCCTCTGGTGACAGGTGCCTCAACTGTGCGCAGGCGCCGCGTTTGCCTCGAACGGCACATCAGTGATCGAATGCGTCTTCGTCAAGGGGCCGCAGTCCTGCTGTGGCGAGGACGGACGACGATGTCTGCCCCCTGCGCGGCCCGGCAGATACTTCTTCGCACGGGGGTGCGTGCACAGTGTTCAGCCGCTGGTTCGGCAAAAGCTCGACCAGTTCTCCGCTTCGTACCGGGCCACTGGCAGGCCTGTCCGTCCCGTCGACCGCGGGCGTGCTCAGCTGCCGGGTGCTCGATCCGGTCAACGAGCCCGTACAGCGGGCCGAGTTCGTGGTCAGTGACACCTCGGGGCGCCGGGTGGTGGGCGGGGAGACCGACCCGTTCGGCTCGGTGGTCACGACGGTCCCGGCGGGTGAGTACCGACTGGCCGTCACGGCAGAGGGATACACCCCCTTCCACGGAAACGTCGGCGTGGCCGCGAGCGGGCTCGCCGCGCTCGGCGACGTCACGCTTAAGGTCGCCGCTCCGGTGGCGCTGCCGGACGCGGGTGAGTGGGAACTCGACCCGACCCACTCCCAGATCGGCTTCACCGCGAGCCACATC
Organism: Streptomyces sp. NPDC048416; assembly: GCF_043200435.1. Taxonomy (NCBI): domain Bacteria; kingdom Bacillati; phylum Actinomycetota; class Actinomycetes; order Kitasatosporales; family Streptomycetaceae; genus Streptomyces; species Streptomyces sp. NPDC048416. Next base: position 58,253 of record NZ_JBICXU010000001.1, on the reverse strand, counting down.
GGACTCGCCCGGATCCACGGCCGGTTCAACACGTTCGCCGGGGCCATCCGGATCGGGGAGCGCATGGAGGGGTCCGCGATGCACGTCATCATCGACACCGCCTCCATCGACACGGGCGTCCGGATGCGTGACGACCACCTGCGGTCGGGCGACTTCCTGGACGTGGGGAACTATCCGACGATGGAGTTCTACAGCGACCGCTTCGTGCACCGGGGCGGCAGCCGTTGGGCGATCATCGGCGGGCTCACGCTGCACGGCGTGAGCCGCACGGTGACGCTCGACACCCAGTACCTGGGGCTCGGGACCGGGCTCGGCGGCGAGACGAGGGGGGCCTGCCGGGCCACCACCGAACTGCACCGCGAGGACTTCACGCTCACCTGGCAGACCATGCTGGCCCGGGGCATCGCGGCGATCGGGTCCTCGATCTCGATCGACCTCGACATCCAGGTCGTGCCGAAGGCGAGCTGACCCGGCGCGCCCATGTCGTGGCTCCGGCGCACCCGTCCCCGCCGATCCGTCCCGCCGACCCGGCGCGTCCGCCCCGCCGGGCCCTCGTATCAGGGGGACTCCAGCCAGCCGTCGTGGTCGGCGGCCAGGGCGTCCAGTTCCTTGGGGTCGAGGCGGGCGTCCGGGTCCTCCACGACGACGAGCCACTGGGCGTCCTCCGCGTCGTCCTCGCCGGCCAGGGCGTCGCGGACGAGCTGGGGCTCCTCCGCGAGGCCGAACAAGTCGGTCAGCTCGGTGGCCACGTCCTCGGCGGCGTCGCGGTCCGGGAGCACGAGCACGTGTCGGGTCACATCGTTCACCTGGCCATTCTCGGGCATGGGGGCGGTGCGGCGGGGCCGTGGGGCGGAGGCCGGCAGGGCGGGGGCCGGCAGGGCGGGGGCCGGGCGAGACGGGGACCGGGCAGGACGGGGGCCGGGAGTTGGCCGGGAGCCGGCCGGGGCTGTCAGTGGCCCGTGGGATGCTGGACGACGATGGCCACCAGGAAGAATTCCACCGACGATCCGCTCGCCCCCGTCACGCTCGCCGTGGGCCAGGAGGACCTGCTGCTCGACCGCGCCGTGCAGCAGGTGGTGGCGGCCGCCCGCGCCGCCGACTCCGACACCGATGTGCGTGACCTGACCTCCGACCAGGTGCAGCCCGGCACGCTCGCGGAGCTGACCAGCCCCTCGCTCTTCGCCGAGCGCAAGGTCGTCGTCGTACGCAATGCGCAGGATCTGTCGGCGGACACGGTCAAGGACGTGAAGGCGTACCTCGACGCACCCGCCGAAGAGATCACCCTGGTCCTGCTGCACGCCGGCGGTGCCAAGGGCAAGGGGCTGCTCGACGCGGCGCGCAAGGCGGGGGCGCGGGAAGTCGCGTGCCCCAAGACCACGAAGCCGGCCGAGCGGCTGACCTTCGTACGGCAGGAGTTCCGGGCGCTGGGGCGTTCGGCGACGCCGGAGGCCTGCCAGGCGCTGGTCGACTCCATCGGCAGTGATCTGCGCGAGTTGGCCTCCGCGGCGTCGCAGCTCTGCGCGGACGTGGAGGGGACGATCGACGAGGCGATCGTCGGGCGGTACTACACGGGGCGTGCGGAGGCATCCAGCTTCACGGTCGCCGACCGGGCGGTGGAGGGGCGGGCCGCGGAGGCGCTGGAGGCGCTGCGCTGGTCCCTTTCGACCGGAGTCGCGCCGGTGATGATCACCAGCGCGCTCGCGCAGGGTGTACGGGCCATCGGGAAGCTGTCCTCCGCGCGCGGGGGGCGACCGGCCGATCTGGCGCGGGAGTTGGGGATGCCGCCGTGGAAGATCGACCGGGTGCGGCAGCAGATGCGGGGGTGGACGCCGGACGGGGTTTCTCTGGCCCTGCGGGCCGTGGCTGAGGCGGATGCGGGGGTGAAGGGCGGGGGGGACGACCCCGAGTACGCCCTGGAGAAGGCGGTCGTCGCGATCGCCCGCGCGGCCCGGGCCGGCGGGGCCGGACGCTAGGACTCTGGCCCGCCCCGGGGCCGTGCGATGCGGGTGCCTTGCCGGTGCCGGTGCCGGTGCCGGTGCCCTGGCGTGGCCGTGCCGTGGCGTGCGGGGCGTTGTTGTGCGGGGCTTCGCGCCCCGCGCCCCTTTTGGGGCTTTGCCCCGCGGCCCCCTGTTGTGGGGTGGGTGCGGGTTGTGTGTGGCTGGTCGCGCAGTTCCCCGCGCCCCTTTCGGGGCCGCGCACCTTTTTCGGGGGCCGGGGGCCGGGGGACCTCTTCGGGGCGCGCCCCCGGTTGACGGGGGGGGAGTGGGTAGCGCGAAGGCCCCGGCGGCTCCTGGGGAAGGAGGCGACGGGGCCTTCGTGTCACTTCTGGTTTGCACCGCGCCCGCGTGGCGAACGCGTCCGCGCGCGGCACTCAAGCTGCCGTACGGGAGCGGTAGAGAGGGTCCGCTGAGTCCCGTAAGGCGGTCGATCAGATGAAGCGGTTACGTCTTAGCCCTGGAGAGCGGCAACCTTGTGCGCCAGCGCCGACTTCTTGTTGGCGGCGGCGTTCTTGTGGATGACACCCTTGCTGACGGCCTTGTCGAGCTTCTTGGAGGCCTCGCGAGCGGCCACGGTGGCCTTCTCGAGGTCGCCGGCCGCAGCAGCCTCACGGGCCTTGCGGATCGCGGTCTTGAGCGAGGACTTGACGGCCTTGTTGCGCAGGCGCGCCTTCTCGTTCGTCTTGTTCCGCTTGATCTGGGACTTGATGTTCGCCACGAAAGAGCCTTTGCAGGTTCGATGATTCGATCTAGGGTCGCGCCCCGCCGCCACAAGGGTGACGAGACACAGCTGTCCACGGTACCAGCCGCCCCCCGACCAGCCCAAACCGAGCGCAGGCCCGCAGGCGTGGGACCATGGAGGCTGTTCCTTACGTATTGAACCGTCGTCGACCCGAGACGAGGCGCCGCGATCAGACCCGCGGGCCTCAAGAATCAGGACCCTGCGTGCCCGCGACTCCTCCCAACGTGCCCGAGCCGAGCCGTACCGACCCGGCGCTGATCCGCAACTTCTGCATCATCGCCCACATCGACCACGGCAAGTCGACCCTTGCCGACCGGATGCTCCAGCTGACCGGCGTGGTCGACCAGCGGCAGATGCGCTCCCAGTACCTCGACCGCATGGACATCGAGCGCGAGCGCGGCATCACGATCAAGTCCCAGGCGGTCCGTCTGCCGTGGGCCCCCACCGAGGGCCCCGGCCAGGGCCGGACCCACATCCTGAACATGATCGACACGCCGGGTCACGTGGACTTCACGTACGAGGTGTCGCGCTCCCTCGCCGCCTGCGAGGGCACGGTCCTGCTGGTCGACGCGGCGCAGGGCATCGAGGCGCAGACGCTGGCCAACCTGTACCTGGCCATGGAGAACGACCTCACCATCGTTCCCGTGCTGAACAAGATCGACCTGCCGGCCGCGCAGCCCGAGAAGTTCTCCGAGGAGCTGGCGAACCTCATCGGCTGCCAGCCGGAGGACGTCCTGAAGGTCTCGGCGAAGACCGGCGTCGGGGTGGACGCGCTCCTGGACCGCGTGGTGCGCGACGTGCCCGCCCCGGTCGGCGTCGCCGACGCGCCCGCCCGCGCGATGATCTTCGACTCGGTGTACGACTCCTACCGCGGTGTCGTCACCTATGTCCGTGTGGTCGACGGCCAGCTCAACAAGCGCGAGCGCATCCGCATGATGTCGACCGGCGCCACCCACGAGCTCCTTGAGATCGGCGTCTCGTCGCCCGAGATGACCCCGGCCGACGGCATCGGCGTCGGCGAGGTGGGCTACATCATCACCGGCGTGAAGGACGTCCGTCAGTCCAAGGTCGGTGACACCATCACCAGCCTGCACAACGGCGCCACCGAAGCCCTCGGCGGCTACAAGGACCCGAAGCCGATGGTCTTCTCCGGTCTGTATCCGCTGGACGGCTCGGACTATCCGGACCTGCGCGAGGCCCTGGACAAGCTCCAGCTCAACGACGCCGCGCTGGTGTACGAGCCGGAGACCTCCGCGGCCCTCGGCTTCGGCTTCCGCGTCGGCTTCCTCGGCCTGCTCCACCTCGATGTGATCCGCGAGCGCCTGGAGCGCGAGTTCAACCTCGACCTCATCGCGACCGCGCCCAACGTGGTCTACCGGGTCGTCCTTGAGGACGGCAAGGAGGTCACGGTCACCAACCCGAGCGAGTTCCCCGAGGGCAAGATCTCGGACGTGTACGAGCCGGTCGTGCGGGCCACCATCCTGGCGCCCAGCGAGTTCATCGGCTCGATCATGGAGCTGTGCCAGACCCGGCGCGGCACCCTGCTCGGCATGGACTACCTCTCCGAGGACCGCGTCGAGATCCGCTACACGCTGCCGCTCGCGGAGATCGTCTTCGACTTCTTCGACCAGCTGAAGTCCAAGACCCGCGGCTACGCCTCGCTCGACTACGAGCCCACCGGCGAGCAGGCCGCCAGCCTGGTCAAGGTCGACATCCTGCTGCACGGCGACAAGGTCGACGCGTTCTCCGCCGTCTGCCACAAGGACGCGGCCTACGCCTACGGCGTGCGTCTGGTCGCCAAGCTGCGCGAGCTCATCCCGCGCCAGGCCTTCGAGGTGCCCGTCCAGGCCGCCATCGGTTCCCGGGTCATCGCCCGCGAAACCATCCGCGCCATCCGCAAGGACGTCCTCGCCAAGTGCTACGGCGGCGACATCTCCCGTAAGCGCAAGCTCCTGGAGAAGCAGAAGGAAGGCAAGAAGCGGATGAAGATGGTGGGCTCCGTGGAGGTCCCCCAGGAGGCGTTCATCGCGGTTCTCTCCAGCGACGACTCGGGCGGCAAGAAGAAGTAGCACGCACCTGACGCGCCCCTGATCACGGGCTCTTCGCACCATCGTCACAACGGACCCCCGGGCTTTCGCACGGGGGTCCGTTCGTTATGAAACCACTCTCGGTTGCCCCTTACGCGCCGGGCGACGGCGCCTTACTCTGATCACGGCCCGATGGTTACTCGCCAGTTAAACAAGCGTCGGACACCAGCCACACTCGGACCAACCAGCCAGTCGCGCAGCCTTGCCGCAGGCCAGCCCGGAGGACGTCGTGAGCGACACACAGACCTTGATCGAGAACCGGCCGCCGTCCGTGGCGACCCTCTTCGTCCAGCGCGTGGACGCCACGCCGGACGCGGAGGCCTACCGCTACCCCGTGCCGGGCACCGGTCAGACCCCCGACGAGTGGAAGTCCCTGAGCTGGGCCCAGGCCGCCGAACGGGTCTACGCGATCGCCGCCGGCCTGGTCGACCTCGGAGTCGGCGCCGAGGAGCGGGTCGCCCTCGCCTCCTCCACCCGCGTCGAGTGGATCCTGGCCGACCTCGGCGTGATGTGCGCGGGCGCCGCCACGACCACGATCTACCCCTCGACCAACGCCGAGGAATCGGCGTTCATCCTGGCCGACTCCGAGAGCCGGGTCCTGATCGCCGAGGACGCCGCCCAGCTGGCCAAGGCCCGCGAGCGCCGTGCCGAGCTGCCGCACCTCCGCCACGTCGTGGTCATCGACCCGGCCGGCGTCGAACCCGCCGACGGCGACCCCGAGGGCTGGATGCTGACCCTCGCCGACCTGGAGGCCCGCGGGGCCGCCCACCTGGCGAAGAACCCGGGCACGGTCAAGGAGCGGATCGAGGCCATCACCGCCGACCGGCTCGCCACCCTCATCTACACCTCGGGCACCACGGGCCGGCCCAAGGGCGTACGGCTGCCGCACGACAACTGGTCGTACATGGCCAAGGCGATCGCGTCGACCGGCCTCATCACCGGCGAGGACGTGCAGTACCTGTGGCTGCCGCTCGCCCATGTCTTCGGCAAGGTGCTGACCTCCGGGCAGATCGAGGTCGGCCATGTCACGGCGGTCGACGGCCGCATCGACAAGATCATCACCAATCTGCCGGTGGTCCAGCCGACCTACATGGCCGCGGTGCCGCGCATCTTCGAGAAGGTCTACAACGGCGTCGCGGGCAAGGCCCGGGAGGGCGGCGGCGCCAAGTACAAGATCTTCCAGTGGGCGGCCGAGGTGGCCCGCGAGTACGCCAAGGTCAGCCAGGACAACTACCGCCGCACCGGCCGTCCCGGCGCCCCCTTCGCGCTCTCCGCCAAGCACAAGGTCGCCGACGCGCTGGTCTACAGCAAGATCCGCGAGGCGTTCGGCGGTCGGCTGCGGGCCTGCGTCTCCGGCTCGGCCGCGCTGGCGCCCGACATCGGCTTCTTCTTCGCGGGCGCCGGCATCCACATCCTGGAGGGCTACGGCCTCACCGAATCCTCCGCCGCGTCCTTCGTCAACCCGGGCGAGTCCTACCGCACCGGCACCGTCGGCAAGCCGCTGCCCGGCACCGAGGTGCGCATCGCGGACGACGGCGAGATCCTGCTGCGCGGCCCCGGCATCATGGAGGGCTACCACCGGCTGCCCGAGAAGACCGCCGAGGTCCTGGAGTCCGACGGCTGGTTCCACACCGGGGACATCGGCGAGCTGTCCGCGGACGGCTACCTGCGCATCACCGACCGCAAGAAGGACCTCATCAAGACGTCCGGCGGCAAGTACATCGCGCCCGCCGAGGTCGAGGGCCAGTTCAAGGCGGTCTGCCCGTTCGTCTCCAACATCCTGGTGCACGGCGCCGACCGGAACTTCTGCACCGCGCTCATCTCCCTCGACGAGCCCACGATCCTCGGCTGGGCCAAGGAGCAGGGCATCGCCGGCCCGTACGCCGAGGTGGTGGCGGCCCCGCAGACGGTGGAGATGGTCGAGGGCTACATCAAGCGTCTCAACGAGGGCCTTCAGCGCTGGCAGACGATCAAGAAGTTCCGGCTGCTTCCGCGCGATCTCGACGTGGAACACGGCGAGTTGACGCCGAGCCTCAAGCTGAAGCGGCCGGTCGTCGAGCGTGAGTACCGGGGGCTGATCGACGAGATGTACGCGGGGTCGCGGGAGGCCTGAGCGGGGGCCCACGCGGCGGAGGCGGGGCGGGGCTCCCCCGGGCGGCCCCGGCCGCTCCCGGCGTGCCGGACAATGGGGGCATGCCTTCCGTACTGCCCGATGGTGAGCCCATGCCCGAGGACGGGTCACTGCCCCGCCCTGCCCTGGAGGGCGCCGGGGAGCGGCCGCTCGGCTTCTACCTGCACGTTCCGTACTGCGCGACGCGCTGCGGCTACTGCGACTTCAACACGTACACGGCGAGCGAACTGGTCGGCAAGGGCGGCGTCCTCGCCTCCCGCGACAACTACGCGGACATGGTCGTCGAGGAGATCCGCCTGGCCCGCAAGGTGCTCGACGGGGACCCGCGTCCGGTGCGCACCGTCTTCGTCGGTGGTGGCACGCCGACCCTGCTCGCGGCGGCGGACCTCGTCCGCATGCTGGCGGCGGTACGCGACGAATTCGGCCTCGCCGACGACGCGGAGGTGACGACCGAGGCGAACCCGGAGTCCGTGAACCCCGCGTACCTGGCCGAGCTGCGGGCCGGCGGCTTCAACAGGGTGTCCTTCGGGATGCAGAGCGCCCGGCAGCACGTCCTGAAGGTCCTCGACCGTACGCACACGCCGGGCCGCCCCGAGGCGTGCGTCGCCGAGGCGCGCGCGGCGGGCTTCGACCACGTCAACCTGGACCTGATCTACGGCACCCCCGGCGAGAGCGACGACGACTGGCGGGCCTCGCTCACCGCGGCCGTCGGCGCCGGACCCGACCACATCAGCGCGTACGCCCTCATCGTCGAGGAGGGTACGCAGCTGGCCCGCCGCATCCGCCGGGGCGAGGTCCCGATGACGGACGACGACGAACACGCGGACCGCTACCTCATCGCGGACGAGGTGCTGGGCGCGGCGGGCTACTCCTGGTACGAGGTCTCCAACTGGGCCACCACGGACGCGGGGCGCTGCCTGCACAACGAGCTGTACTGGCGCGGGGCCGACTGGTGGGGCGCCGGGCCCGGGGCGCACAGCCATGTGGGCGGGGTGCGGTGGTGGAACGTGAAGCACCCGGGCGCGTATGCCGCCGCGCTGGCGCAGGGCCGCTCTCCCGGCGCGGGCCGGGAGCTGCTGTCCTCGGAGGACCGCAGGGTGGAGCGCATCCTCCTGGAGCTCCGCCTGCGCGAGGGGTGCCCCCTCGATCTGCTGCGGCCTGCGGGGCTTTCCGCGGCGCGGGGTGCGGTGGGGGCGGGGCTGTTGTCGGAGTCCGCCTTCGCGGCGGGGCGGGCGGTGCTGACCCTGCGGGGCCGGCTGCTGGCCGACGCGGTCGTCCGGGACCTGGTCGACTGACCCACCCCGCTCGCGCGGTTCCCCGCGCCCCTTGAACCCCGTTTCGCTTTCGGGCGCGGGTCGTGGTCGCTTCTTGCGCGGTTCCCCGCGGCCCTCAACCACTCGATGCCGGGCGGCATGGGCATCTTCAGCCCGTCCGGCGTTTGAGGACGAGCGCCCTTTAGGCGCGAACGGGGTCTGGGGCAGAGCCCCAGAAGCCTGGACCTCAGCCCCTCTTTCCACCCCCGGAGGGTTTCGGGAAGGGGCGGGGTGGGGCATCCCCCGGGGCCTGGGGCGAAGCCCCAGCAACCCCGCCGCATTTCGGGTGCGGACCGTGCTGGGGCACCCGCGCAGTTCCCCGCGCCCCTAGTAGGGCACCCGGCGTCGACACCTCCCCCCGCACCCCCAGTAGGGCACCCGGGGTCGACGGCCCCCGCGCCGCCAGTACGGCATCCGGTGCTGACGGCCCCGCGCCGCCAGTAGGGCACCCGGGATCGACACCCCCCCGCGCCGCCAGTAGGGCACCCGGGATCGACACCCCCCCCGCGCCGCCAGTTGGGCACCCGGCGTCGACACCCCCCGCCCCCCCCAGTAGGGCACCCGGGGTCGACGGCCCCGCGCCCCTGAACTACTCGGGGCCGGCCGGCACAGGCGCCGTGACGAAGTCGATCAGGTGCTCCACGGAGCCGAGCAGGGACGGATCCAGGTCGCGATACGACCGCACCCCCGACAGGATCCGCTGCCACGCCGCCCCCGTGTTCTCGGGCCACCCGAGCGCCCGGCACACCCCCGTCTTCCAGTCCTGCCCCCGCGGCACCACCGGCCACGCCTCGATCCCGACGGAGGACGGTTTCACGGCCTCCCACACGTCGATGTACGGGTGCCCGACGACCAGTACGTCCGGGTGGGTCACGGACGACGCGATGCGGGACTCCTTGGAGCCCGGCACCAGGTGGTCGACCAGGACACCCAGCCGCGCGTCCGGCCCCGGGGCGAACTCGGCCACGATCGCAGGGAGGTCGTCGATGCCCTCCAGGTACTCCACGACGACGCCCTCGATGCGCAGATCGTCGCCCCACACCCGCTCGACGAGCTCCGCGTCGTGCCGGCCCTCGACGTAGATGCGGCCCGCCCGCGCGACCCGGGCGCGCGCCCCGGGCACGGCCACCGAACCGGACGCGGTGCGTACGGGGCGTACCGGCGCGGGCGCGGAGGCCGAGGGCCGTACGAGGGTGACGACCCGGCCTTCGAGGAGGAAACCGCGCGGCTCCATCGGGAACACCCGGTGCTTGCCGAAGCGGTCCTCCAGCGTGACCGTCGGCCCCTGCACCGTCTTCTCGCAGCGGATCACGGCTCCGCAGAACCCGGTGGCGACCTCCTCGACGACGAGGTCGGCCTCGGCGGGAACCTCAGGAACCGGAGCCTGCTTCTTCTTCCACGGCGGGGTCAGATCGGGGCTGTAGCTGCGCATGGCCTCATCATTCGGGGCGGTTGGGCAGGGCGGGGTTGCGGCCGGGGGTCCGGGGGTTGGCCCCCGGGGGATGCAGTCAGGGCGGGGTCAGATCGGGGCTGTAGCTGCGCATGGCCTCATCATTCGGGGCGGTTGGGCAGGGCGGGGTTGCGGCCGGGGGTCCGGGGGTCGGCCCCCGGGGGATGCCGTCAGGGCGGGGCCGGACGGGGGCTGTGGCTGCGCATGGGAGCGACGATACGGGCGGTCCTCGCTACGACACGCCGAATCGGAGGGCGAGTTGGTCACGCTGGGCGCGGACGAACGCCGCGTCCACCACCGCCCCGTGCCCCGGCACGTACACCGCCTCGTCGCCGCCGAGCGAGAGCAGCCGGTCGAGCGCGGCCGGCCAGCGCGCGCCGACCGCGTCGGGTCCCGCCTGGGGCTCGCCCGACTCCTCCACCAGGTCACCGCACAGGACGATCTCCGGTGACCCCTTGCCCGCGGGCACCAGGACGACGAGGTCGTGGCCGCTGTGCCCGGGCCCCACGTTGGCCAGCAGCACCTGGCGGCCGCCCAGATCCAGGGTCCACTCGCCGGACACCGCGTGGTGGGGCAGCACCAGCACATCGGCGGCCCCGGCGGCGTCCCGCTCGGGCACGCCCTGCGCCACGGCGTCGGAGCGCATCTCCTCGGCGGTCATGACCCGCTCGATGCCGACGGCTCCGTACACCTCGGCCCCGGAGAAGGCGGCCGTGCCGAGCACGTGGTCGAAATGGGGGTGGCTGAGCGCGATGTGGGTCACACGGCGGCCGAAGAGCGCTTCCGCCTGGGCCCGCAGTTCGGCGCCCTCGCGCAGCGTCGCCCCCGTGTCGAACAGCAGGAGCGAACTCGCGCCGGCGACCAGCGCGACCGTGGCGTCCCAGCCCGGAAGGCGTCTGCGCCCCACTCCGTCACCCAGCCGCTCCCAGCCGAAGTCGTCCCAACGGATGTCGTCCCGACGGATGTCCATGACGCGACGCTATCCGCAATCGACGGGCGACGCCGCGAGGTAGCGTGGTCGGCCGCCTTGCTAGGGGCGTACCCGTCGGCCGTACACTGGCCGGGGATTGCTGGCACTCGAACACAGTGAGTGCCAAAACGGACGGCAACGGGAGGTGTGCGCGATGCTCAGTGAACGCAGGCTTGAAGTGCTGCGCGCCATCGTCCAGGACTATGTCGGCACCGAGGAGCCGGTCGGGTCGAAGGCCCTGACCGAGCGGCACGCGCTGGGCGTCTCACCGGCGACCGTGCGCAACGACATGGCGGTCCTGGAGGAGGAGGGCTTCATCGCCCAGCCCCACACCAGCGCCGGCCGCATCCCGACCGACAAGGGCTACCGGCTCTTCGTCGACCGGCTCGCGGGCGTCAAGCCCCTGTCGTCGCCGGAGCGCCGCGCGATCCAGAACTTCCTGGACAGCGCGGTCGACCTGGACGATGTCGTGGCCCGTACGGTGCGGCTGCTCGCGCAGCTGACCCGGCAGGTCGCGGTCGTCCAGTACCCGTCGCTGACCCGGTCGACGGTGCGGCATGTGGAACTCCTCTCACTTGCCGCGGCCCGGCTGATGCTGGTGCTGATCACGGACACCGGCCGGGTCGAGCAGCGCATGGTGGACTGCCCGGCGCCGTTCGGCGAGGCCTCGCTCGCGGACCTGCGGGCCCGGCTCAACGCGCGGGTGGTGGGACGCCGCTTCGCGGACGTGCCGCAACTGGTGCAGGATCTGCCGGAGTCCTTTGAACCGGAGGACAGGGGCACCGTTTCGACGGTCCTCGCCACCCTCCTCGAAACCCTGGTCGAAGAGACCGAGGAGCGGTTGATGATCGGCGGCACCGCCAATCTGACCCGCTTCGGACACGACTTCCCGCTGACCATCAGGCCGGTGCTGGAGGCACTTGAGGAGCAGGTCGTGCTCCTCAAGCTGCTCGGCGAGGCCAAGGAATCGGGCATGACCGTACGTATCGGGCACGAGAACAACGCCCATGAGGGCCTGAACTCCACGTCCGTCGTCTCGGTCGGCTACGGTTCCGGCGGCGAGGCGGTCGCCAAACTCGGCGTGGTCGGACCGACCCGCATGGATTACCCCGGAACGATGGGAGCGGTACGCGCAGTGGCACGTTACGTCGGACAGATCCTGGCGGAGTCGTAAGTGGCCACGGACTACTACGCCGTACTCGGCGTGCGCCGCGACGCATCACAGGACGAGATCAAGAAGGCCTTCCGGAGGCTCGCGCGGGAACTCCACCCCGACGTGAACCCCGATCCGAAGACCCAGGAGCGGTTCAAGGAGATCAACGCCGCTTACGAGGTCCTCTCCGACCCGCAGAAGAAGCAGGTCTTCGACCTCGGCGGGGACCCGCTGTCGTCGTCGGGCGGCGGCGGGGCCGGCGGCTTCGGCGCGGGCGGCTTCGGCAACTTCTCGGACATCATGGACGCCTTCTTCGGCACGGCATCGCAGCGCGGCCCGCGCTCGCGCACCCGCCGCGGCCAGGACGCCATGATCCGCCTGGAGATCGACCTCAACGAGGCGGCCTTCGGCACCACCAAGGAGATCCAGGTCGACACCGCGGTGGTGTGCACGACCTGTTCGGGCGAGGGCGCGGCCCCCGGCACCTCCGCGCAGACCTGTGACATGTGCCGCGGTCGCGGCGAGGTGTCCCAGGTCACCCGGTCCTTCCTGGGCCAGGTCATGACCTCGCGGCCCTGCCCGCAGTGCCAGGGCTTCGGCACCGTCGTCCCCACTCCGTGCCCGGAGTGCGCGGGCGACGGCCGCATCCGCTCGCGGCGCACCCTCACCGTGAAGATCCCCGCCGGTGTCGACAACGGCACCCGGATCCAGCTCGCGGGCGAGGGCGAGGTCGGCCCCGGCGGCGGCCCCGCGGGCGACCTGTACGTGGAGATCCACGAGCTGGCGCACGACGTGTTCCAGCGCCGCGGCGACGACCTGCACTGCACGGTCACCATCCCCATGACGGCGGCGGCGCTCGGCACCAAGGTGCCGCTCCAGACGCTCGACGGCATGGAGGAGGTGGACATCCGCCCGGGCAGCCAGTCCGGCCAGTCCATCCCGCTGCACGGGCGCGGCATCACGCATCTGCGCGGCGGCGGGCGCGGCGACCTCATCGTGCACGTCGAGGTCCTGACCCCGAGCAAGCTGGACCCGGCGCAGGAGGACCTCCTTCGCCAGCTGGCCAAGCTGCGCGGCGAGGAGCGCCCGACGGGCCAGTTCCAGCCCGGCCAGCAGGGTCTGTTCTCCCGCCTGAAGGACGCGTTCAACGGGCGCTGAGCCGCTGAAGGGGGCTACGGGGACGACCCCGTAGCCCCCTTCTTCCTCGGGGGCCGGACCCGGATCGAGCCACGGGCCGGCCCCTGCGGCGTTTACGGAGCGGGCGTTCGGGGGCGGAGTCCCCGGGCGGGGTGGCGAGGGTCACGACCCGGGTGGCAAGCGGCGATTCGGCGCGGGAGCAACACCGTGGCACGATGCGAACATGGCTTTGACCGATCTCTGCCGGTATCCGATCGTGCAGGCGCCCATGGCGGGCGGCGCCTCCGGTCCGGCGCTGGCCGCGGCCGTCTCCGAGGCCGGGGGGCTCGGATTCCTGGCCGCCGGGTACAAGACCGCCGACGGCATGTACCAGGAGATCAAGCAGGTGCGCGGCCTGACCGGCCAGCCCTTCGGCGTCAACCTGTTCATGCCCCAGGACCCCCACACCGACCCCGCCGCCCTAGAGGTCTACCGCCACCAGCTCGCGGGCGAGGCCACCTGGTACGAGACCCCGCTGGGCGACACCGACACCGGGGGCGACGACAACTACGAGGCCAAGCTGGCCATCCTGCGCGAGGACCCGGTGCCGGTCGTCTCGTTCACCTTCGGCTGCCCCGACCGCACGGTCCTCGACGCGTTCGCGAAGGTCGGCACGTACACGGTCGTCACCGTGACGACGCCCCAGGAGGCGCAGGCCGCGCAGTGGGCCGGCGCGGACGCGGTGTGCGTGCAGGGCATCGAGGCCGGCGGCCACCAGGGCACCTACCGCGACGACCCCCAGGCCGGCGGCTCGGGCATCGGGCTGCTCACCCTGATCGCCCTCGTACGGGAGACCGTGCAACTGCCGATCCTCGCCGCGGGCGGCCTGATGCGGGGCGCCCAGATCGCGGCGGTCCTCGCGGCGGGCGCGGACGCGGCACAGCTGGGCACCGCGTTCCTGGTGTGCCCCGAGTCGGGCGCCAACGTGCTGCACAAGCAGGCGCTGACCAACCCCCTCTTCGTCCGTACGGAGGTGACCCGGGCCTTCTCCGGGCGCCCCGCGCGGGGCCTGGTGAACCGTTTCATGCGCGAGCACGGCCCGTACGCCCCCGCCGCCTATCCCCAGGTGCACCAGCTCACCGCAGGTGTACGCAAGGCCGCGGCGGCGGCCGGCGACCCCCAGGGCATGGCGCTCTGGGCGGGCCAGGGCCACCGCCTGGCCCGCGAGCTCCCCGCCGCCAGCCTCGTGGAGGTCCTGGCGTCCGAACTCGACGACGCGGCCGCCGAGTTGACGGCGACCCTGCACCATCTGAAGAACATGAGGAGTGCGTCATGACCGCCCCGGTCTTCGTCGTCGACACGGTGCCGGCCGGCGGCGAGTTCGTCCTGGACGGAGCGGAGGGCCGGCACGCCGTCTCCGTCAAGCGGCTGCGCGCCGGCGAGGAAGTGACGCTGACCGACGGCGCCGGGACCCGGGCGGACGCCGTGGTCGTGGCCGCCGAGGGCAAGGACCGCCTGACCCTACGGATCACCGCGTGCGCCACCGAGGACGAACCGGCCGTACGGATCACCGTGGTGCAGGCGCTGCCCAAGGGCGACCGGGGCGAGGTCGCCGTGGAGACGATGACCGAGACCGGCGTCGACGCGATCGTGCCGTGGCAGGCCGCACGCTGCATCACCCAGTGGAAGGGCGAGCGCGGCGCCAAGTCCCTTGCCAAATGGCGCAGTACGGCCCGCGAATCGGGCAAGCAGTCACGCCGCGTCCGCTTCCCCGACGTGCGGGAGGCGCTGAGCACGAAGCAGGTCGCGGCCCTGCTCGCCGAGGCGGACCTGGCCGTGGTCCTGCACGAGGACCCCGAGGTGTCCTCGGCCGCCCTGGCCACCGCGGACCTGCCGCCGCGGGGCGAGATCGTCCTGGTGGTGGGCCCCGAGGGCGGCGTCGGCCCCGAAGAGCTGGCCGCGTTCACCGAGGCGGGCGCGAAGCCGCACCGCCTGGGAAGCAGCGTGCTGCGCACGTCGACGGCGGGCACGGTGGCGGCGGCGGTCCTGATGGCCCGAACGGGCCGCTGGTCCTGACCCCGAGACCCCAGCCCCGCAACCCCTGGCAGGTTGACGGCGCCCGTGCCGGCCGGCACGGCCAAGCCAGGCGGCGAGAGGATCGGCCCGGGCGAGCGCGACCGGCGACACGGTGGGTGTGCCCTACAGGGGCCCGGGCCCACGCGGGCGGAGCGGGGCGCGCGGGGGCGTCCGGCCGGAGCGTACGCCGGGGCGCGCTCCGCGACGTGGCCGGGACGGCCCCGGGAGGCCTACCGCACCCGGCGACGCAGTGGCACCCTGGCAACCATGGGGGCCACCAGGTCGCATCACCTCACGCGCCGCACGGCATACCGCGCCCTGCCGATCCTGGCCGCGCTGGCGGTCGCCGGCGCCACCGCCTGCGATCCCGTCGGCGGCCTCAACTCCGCCGCCGTCGCGATCACCACGGACCGGGCCGCCACCGCGGCACTTGAGCACCAGCACGTCGACATCAAGTGGCTGTCCTGCAACGCCGACCTCAACCGCGGCCCCGGCGCGACACCTTCGGCCGCCGGCGCCACCAGGGACGTCGCCGACGTGGACTGCCACGGCGAGACCAAGGACGGCAGGCCGATCACGGTCAAGGGAAAAGTCACGCAGGAGGTCGAGGGCCGCTGTGTGAAGGGCGGCCTGACCGCCGCGGTCGCCGGGAAGACGGTCTTGCGCTCCTCGGTCCTGGGCAACTGCGACGCCCCCGCCCCGACGACCGGCCGCGCCACACCCCACCCGGGCGGCAACGGCAACCCCACGGTCACGGTGACGGCGACCGTGACCGTCACGCAGTCCTTCCAGGGCAAGTAGCCCGCACCGCACGGCGGTCACCACCCGCCCCGGCCAAAAACCCCTCCGGAGGCGAGCCGGAACACCGTGCTCCGCGCCCCCGCCCGAACGCGTTGAGTAGCATGCGGTTACCTGATCAACGCGACCAAGGAGGACCGGACCGTGGCCGGTGAGCCGCAGGCGGACTGCCTGTTCTGCAAAATCGTCTCGGGCGATGTCCCGGCGACCGTCGTGCGCGAGACCGACACGACCGTGGCGTTCCGCGACATCAACCCCCAGGCGCCCACCCACATCCTGGTCATCCCCAAGATCCACCACCCGGACGCCGCCTCCCTCGCGGCCGCGGAACCGGCGGTCCTCGCCGACGTCGTACGGGAGGCCGGCGAGGTCGCCCGCGAGGAGAAGATCGACCAGAGCGGCTACCGGCTCGTGTTCAACACCGGCAGCGGCGCGGGGCAGACCGTCTTCCACGCGCACGTGCACCTCCTGGGCGGCCGCGGCCTCCAGTGGCCGCCCGGATGAGCACCCCGCCCGGCCGGAGCGGCCCGCAACCCACAGCACCGCGCGCCCGCATCAGCGCGTGACCCGCACACCCGGCGCACCCCGCCCGGCGCCCGCACAGCAAGGCAACTCACCGTGTCCGTACGCGAATTGGTGGTGCTCGGCACCGCCAGCCAGGTTCCCACCCGGCACCGTAACCACAACGGCTATCTGCTGCGCTGGGACGGCGAGGGCATCCTCTTCGACCCCGGCGAGGGCACCCAGCGCCAGATGCTGCGCGCCGGGGTCGCGGCCCACGACATCAACCGGATCTGCGTCACGCACTTCCACGGCGACCACTCGCTGGGCCTGGCCGGGGTGATCCAGCGGATCAACCTCGACCGGGTTCCGCACCCCGTCACCGCGCACTACCCGCTCAGCGGCGAGCACTTCTTCGAGCGGCTGCGGTACGCCACCGCCTACCGCGAGTCGGTCCAGCTGCGCCAGGAACCCGTCGCGGGGGACAGCGCGGTGCCGGCCGCGACAGCCGCGTACACCCTGGAGGCCCGCCGCCTCTCGCACCCCGTCGAGTCGTACGGATACCGGCTCGTCGAGCCCGACGGGCGCCGGATACTGCCCGAGCTGCTGGCCGAGCGCGGCATCACGGGCCCCGACGTGGGACGCCTGCAACGACAGGGCGAACTGAACGGTGTCACCCTCGACGACGTCAGCGAGGTCCGGCGCGGGCAGCGGTTCGCGTTCGTCATGGACACCCGCCTGTGCGAGGGTGTCCACGCCCTGGCGGACGGCTGCGACATGCTGGTCATCGAGTCGACGTTCCTCGACGGCGACGCGCAACTCGCCGCCGACCACGGCCACTTGACCGCAGGACAGGCCGCATCGGTGGCCCGCGACGCAGGCGTACGGCACCTGGTACTCACGCACTTCTCCCAGCGCTACTCCGACCCGGAGGAATTCGAGCGGCAGGCCCGTGCCGCCGGGTTCGAGGGCGAAGTCACCGTGGCCGCCGACCTCGTCCGGGTCCCCGTGCCCAAACGCGCCGCCTGAGACATCAGCTCAAGCACCACCCTAGGAAGCCCCCCATGCCCCTCCCCAAGGCCGAACTCCACCTCCACATCGAAGGCACCCTCGAACCCGAGCTGGCCTTCGAACTCGCCGCGCGCAACGGCGTCGAGCTGCCGTACGCCGACACCGAGGAACTGCGCAAGGCGTACCTCTTCGACGACCTCCAGTCCTTCCTGAACCTGTACTACTCGCTGATGCGGGTGCTGCGGACCGAGGACGACTTCGCCGCGCTGGCCGACGCCTATCTGACCCGCGCCGCCGCCCAGGGCGTACGGCACGCCGAGATCTTCTTCGACCCCCAGGCGCACATCGCGCGGGGCGTCCCGATGGGCACGGTGGTCGACGGCCTGTGGCAGGCCCTCGCGACGAGCGAGGAGCGCCACGGCATCTCGACCCGGCTCATCCTGTGCTTCCTGCGCGACGAGTCGGCGCAGTCGGCGCTGAGCACCCTGGAGGCGGCGCGGCCCCACCTCGACCGGATCACCGGGGTCGGGCTCGACTCCGCGGAGGTCGGACACCCGCCGGCCAAGTTCCGCGAGGTGTACGAGGCCGCGGCGGCCCTCGGGCTGCGACGGGTCGCGCACGCGGGCGAGGAGGGGCCGCCCGCGTACATCACCGAGGCGCTGGACGTGCTCGGTGTGGAGCGGATCGACCACGGGCTGCGCGCCCTGGAGGACCCCGAGCTCGTCGCCCGGCTGGTCCGCGACCGCATCCCGCTCACCCTGTGCCCGCTCTCGAACGTACGGCTGCGCGCGATCGACACGCTGGAGGAGCATCCGCTTGCGGCGATGATGGACGCGGGCCTGCTGTGCACGGTCAACTCCGACGACCCGGCGTACTTCGGCGGGTACGTGGGGGACACGTTCCACGCGGTGCACGAGGGGCTGGGGCTCGCCCATGAGCGCCTGCGCGAGCTGGCTCGGAACTCCTTCATCGCGGCGTTCCTGGAGGACGACGAGGGGCGGCGGGAGGGGTACCTCCGGGAGGTTGCGGAGTACGACTTCAACGCGGGGTAGCTCCGCTGGGGGTGGGGGTGTGCGGGGTTGTTCTCGGGGGTGCCCGGGCCCCGTGCCGCTGCTTTGCGCTGGGCTGCGCTGTGCTGCGCTGGGCTGTGCGGGCCGTTTGCGCGGTGCGGGTCGGGGGTGGCCGGTGGCCGGTTGCGCAGTTCCCCGCGCCCCTGGGGTCCGTTTTCGGGTGCGGGGTGTGGGTGGCTGGTTGCGCAGTTCCCCGCGCCCCTTGACTCGTTTTCGGGTGCGGGTTGTGGGCGGTTGCTCGCGCAGTTCCTCACGCCCCTGGAACCCGGTGCTCGCGCGGTTCCTCGCGCCCCTGGAACCCGGTGCTCGCGCGGTTCCTCGCGCCCCTGGAACCCGGGTGCTCGCGCAGTTCCCCGCGCCCCTGGGGCCCGGGGTGTTCGCGCGGTTTCTCGGGTGGGGTGGGGATGGGCGTACGGTCGGTGGGGGGTGGGTGTGCGCGGGGGGACGAAAATAAGTACGCCTCAACGCGTCTACCGCGCACGGGAGTTGCTGCATACGGTCGCTCTTGTCAGTTGACGCGACAATGTCAAGGAGGGCCGGCATGAACCCCAACCTTCGGGCCGCCGCTGCCACCGCGGCGCTCATCGGTGGGCTCCTCGCCGCCGGCGGGGTGGCCGACGCGGCCGAGAGAACCGACGCACAGAACCTTTCCGCACACATCCAGAAGGCCGTGGCCGCCGAACAGCAACTCGGCGCGGTCACCACCGGCGGCCCCATCCTCGGCCTCGCCCTGAGCACCCCCGACGGCGCCGACACCGCGTCCTCCTGACGCCGCGGAGGCGCGCACCGTGGACAGCCATGGCGAAGAGCACATCACGTGGTGCCCGAGCGGCGACGCCCACCGCCCGGAGTCGGTCGTTCTGGGCGTGAGATCGGGGGACAACGGTCGAGTCGTCTATCTGGACGAGCCGGTGCCCGCGGCCGACGCGCTGGCGAGCATCCCCGAAGGCATCGCACCCCACCGGATTCTCCGGTTCGCCTCGCACTGCACGTCCGCCTGTGCGAACCGGGTGGGTGACGACTGCTCCCTGATCGAGCGCATCCAGGTCCTGCCGTCGCCGAGCGGTACCGGAGCCGTGCCGCGGTGCCACCTCCGTCCGCACTGCACCTGGTGGAACCAGACGGGGGTGGACGCCTGTCACCGCTGCCCCGCCCTCGCCACCCTCAACTCACCGCAGGACCCGCTCGCCGCGCTGGTCGCCGATCCGACCACGACCGTCGAGCAGGTGGAGCGCTGGATCAGCGCGGCCGAGTGAGCCGTACGGCCGGGCGGAAGGTCAGGACGCCAGGACCTTGCGGCGTTTCCTCGCCCGCGAGGTGATCGGGATCTCCGCCACTTCCTGTTCCGGCACCCCGATCTGCGGAAGCAGCGCGACCGATGCGCCCGCCCGTCCGGCGACGACCGCGGCGGGCGTACCACCCCGGCGCCGGATGGAGCCCGGCACCAGCGGGCGCCCGGACGTGTGCAGCGCCACCGCGCTGAGCGGCGCCGCGATGAGCAGCAGCAGGGCGCACAGAACGAGCCCCATGCCCCGGTACCCCGCGTACTGGGACAGCAGGCTGCCCGTGAGCGGTCCGCAGGCCACGCCGAGCGAGGAGGCGGAGCCGGCCAGGACCGCCCAGCGGCCGCGCGGGTCGAGCGAGGCGGACAGGCCGATCAGGTAGGAGAGGACGACCGGGTAGAAGACGTTCCACAGGATCTCGCCGCTCGCGAACGACATGAGGCCCCGCGCCGACGAACTCACCACGATGCAGCAGGCGATGAGCGCCGTACCCGCGCCGATCGGCACCGCGCGGCCAAGGCGCGCCCCGAGCGCACCCGCGCCGAGCACGCCGAGCAGTCCCGCGCCGAGACCCGCCGCGAAGACCATGCCGACGGTGACCTCGCTCAGGCCCGCCTGGGTGATGCCGATCCGCCCGCTGACGCCCCACAGCGCGTTCTGCGCGAGCGACCAGCAGAGCATCGTGGCGGCGAGGACCGTGCCGGAGCGGCGGTGCGGCAACCGGACGCCCGGCTCCTCCGCGGCCTCCGCGATGCCGACGCTCTCCGCCGGCCGGCCGGCCCTGTGCGCGCAGGGAAGCCATCGCGTCGCGGGCCATGCCAGCGCCGCCACCAGTGCGATCGCGGCGAGCGGGGTCGCGTGGCCGCCCCCGAGGTGAGGGATCGTCAGGTAGAGGGCGCCCGCCGTCGCGGAGACCGCAAGGAGCCCGAGCGTGGAGGCGCGGTGGGGGTCTCGCTGGGTGGCGATGCCGGCGGCGGCCACCGCCGTGGCCGTGCCCGAGCCGAGGCCGCCGACGACCGCGCCCGCCACGACGAGCGGGATCAGTGCGGTGAGGGCGGCCGCGCCGTACCCGGTGATCGCGAGCAGCAGACCGAGTCTGGCGAGGCGGCGCGGCCCGTGCCGCTCGACCTGGGAGGCGAGGGTGAAGCCGGCCGTCGCCGAGCTCAACAGCAGGGTGGAGCCGACGAGTCCGGCTTCTGCGGGGGAGAGCCCGAGGCCGGCCGAGAGGCGGCCGACGACGGTGGGGAGGAGGTATGCGGCCAGGTAACCGGCGGTGAAGACGGCGATCAGCGGCCAGGCGGCACGAGAGCGTGCGGACATGGGCGTTCCAAGGAACAGTGCCCGTGGGGCAGAGGGGATCAAAGAGGGGGGATGCGCCCGGTGTTGTACGGGAACGCGGCCCAATTTGTATCAAGCGTCCGGAGTGCGCGAAAAGCTGGGGCGGCGTGATCTGGGTCACGTTTCGTTTGATGGTGAGATGCGGCGGGTAAGCGAGCGAATTTCGCCGAGGGGGAAGGGGGTTGGGGCGAGCCGGATAGTGTCCGCGCGCGGTGGTGTGTGTCGGTGCGTGCCGGCGCGTGTCGTCGTGTGTCGCCGTGTGGCGGCGTGCGCCGAAGCCTTGACGCTGAGTTGTTCACATACCTAGTCTCAATTTCCATTGATGGACGGATGAGATGACGAGGGACGTCGCCGTGCACGGACAGCAGATCGCCGAGGTGCGGCTCACCCCCGTCCTCGTGTCCGACCCCCCGCTCCTCAACGTCCAGGGCGTGCATCAGCCGTACACGCCCCGCCTGGTCGTCGAGGTCGTCACGGCTGCCGGAGTCACCGGGATCGGCGAGACGTACGGCGACACCACGTACCTCGAACTCGCCCGCCCCTACGCCGACGCGCTGCTCGGGCACGACATCGCCGACCTCCAAGGACTGTTCACACTGGTGAACGGCATGGGGGTCGATGACCGCCGGGTCGACGACTCGGTCGACGTCGGCGGGCTGCGCGGCGCCCAGAGCGCCGACAAGCTGCGCCTGTCCGTGGTCTCCGCGTTCGAGGTGGCCTGTCTCGACGCGCTCGGCAGGATCCAGGGTGTGCCCGTCCACACCCTGCTCGGCGGCAAGGTCCGCGACACCGTGGAATACAGCGCCTATCTCTTCTACCGCTGGGCCGAACACCCCGGCGGGGCGGGCGAGAAGGACACCTGGGGCGCGGCTCTGGACCCGGCCGGGATCGTCGAGCAGGCCCGGCGCTTCGTACGCGAACACGGTTTCCGCTCGTTCAAACTCAAGGGCGGCGTCTTCCCGCCCGAGCAGGACGTCGCCGCGATCCGCGCGCTGGCCACCGCGTTCCCCGGGCACCCGCTCAGGCTCGACCCCAACGGCGGCTGGACCCCGCGCACCGCGCTGCGGGTCGCCGCCGAGCTCGCGGACGTACTGGAGTACCTGGAGGACCCGGCGCCGGGCACGGCCGCCATGGCCGAGGTGTCACGCGGCACGACGGTGCCGCTCGCCACCAACATGTGCGTGACGACCGTCCCGGAGATCAGGCAGGCATTCCTGTCCGACGCCGTCCAGGTCGTCCTGTCCGACCACCACTACTGGGGCGGTCTGCGCGCCACTCGCGAACTCGCCGCGATCTGCCGGGCGTTCGGGGTGGGCCTGGCCATGCACTCCAACACGCACCTGGGCATCAGTCTCGCCGCGATGACCCACGTCGCCGCGACCGTCCCCAACCTCGACCACGCCTGCGACAGCCACTACCCGTGGCAGGTGGAGGACGTGATAACCGTCCGGCACACGTTCCGCGACGGGCACCTGCGCGTCTCCGACGCCCCCGGGCTCGGCGTCGAGCTTGACCGGACCGAACTGGCCCGGCTGCACCGGCGCTGGCTCGACGACGACGGCGCCCTGCGGGACCGCGACGACGCGGCCGCGATGCGCCGGGCGCCGGAGCACGCCGACTGGACGAGTCCGGCGCTGCCACGCTGGTAGCGGCTCCTCCCGCGCGCACATCGGGCAGACTTGCCAGATCTGTACGCGAACGGAGAGTCCGCCGTGACAACACCGACCAGCGGAGAGCAGCCGCCCCACCCCGAGCACCACGAACCCCAGCCCGTTGCCCCCACCGGCTTCCCTGAACCCCCCGAGCCCCAACACCCCGGCCCGGTGAGCCTCCCCGAGCCCCCCGAGCCGCAGCGCCCCGGCCCGGCCGGCCACCCTGACCATCACCAGCCTCCGCACCCCGGGCCGGCCCGCCACCCCGCCCGGCACGGCGCCGGGCCCGGTGAACCGGCAGAGTGCCGGTCGGCGGCGGGCGCCGGGGGACGGCCGGCCGAGCGGCGACCTGCGGCGGGCGCCGGTGAACCGGCCACGTGGCAGCCCCCGGAGGGCGTCGGCCGGCCCAGCGCCGACTGGCGTCACCCCGGTGGCACCGGCTCCCCGGCCGAGCGGCGCCACGCCTCGACGGCCGAACAGCGCCCCTCCCCCCAGCTGGACCCGCTCGACGGTCTGCGCGACCCCCACGACCCGCCCTGCGACGTCTTCCTCACCGGCACCGTCTTCCTCGACATCATCTTCACCGGGCTCGACTCGGCGCCGGTGCGCGGCACCGAGTCCTGGGCCCGCGGTATGGGATCGAGCCCGGGCGGCGTCGCCAACATGGCCACCGCGCTGGCGCGGCTCGGCCTGCACACCTCCCTGGCCGCGACGTTCGGCGACGACCACTACGGCGAGTACTGCTGGGACGCGCTCGAACAGGGCGAGGGCATCGACCTGTCGCTGTCGCGCACCGTGCGCGGCTGGCACTCCCCGGTCACCGTCTCCATGGCGTACGAGGGCGAACGCACGATGGTCACGCACGGCCACGACGCGCCGCACGAACTGTCCGCGCCCAGCTGCCCGCCGCGCGCCAGGGCCGCCGTGGCGTCCCTGGTCCCGGGACGCCCCGAGGAGTGGATCGCGGACGCCGCGCGGTCCGGATCGCGAATCTTCGCGGACGTCGGCTGGGACGACACCGGCCGCTGGGACCTGGCGGCCCTCGCCGACCTCGAACACTGCGAGGCGTTCCTGCCCAACGCCGCCGAGGCGATGCGCTACACCCGCACCGACTGCCCGCGCGCCGCGGCCCGCGCCCTGGCCGAGAAGGTGCCGCTCGCGGTGGTGACGCTGGGGCCCGAGGGCGCGTACGCGGTGGACGCGGCGACCGGCGAGACGGCGGACGTGCCGGCCATCGCGGTGGAAGCGCTCGACCCGACCGGGGCGGGCGACGTCTTCGTGGCGGGCTTCGTCACGGGCGCCCTGGCCGGCTGGCCCCTCGCGGACCGGCTCGCCTTCGCGGGGCTCACGGCGGCGCTGTCCGTCCAGGAGTTCGGCGGTTCGCTGTCGGCGCCGGGGTGGGCGGAGATCGCAGGGTGGTGGGAGCGGGTCCGCGCCCTGGACAACCAGGACCCCAGGGCCCTGCGGCGCTACGCCTTCCTGACCGACCTGCTCCCCGGCGCCGCCCGCACCTGGCCCCTGCGCCGAGCCGTCCCGACCCTGGGCTTCCGCCACCCGGCCTGACCCCGTGCCCCCGTCCGCGCACCGGCGCAGCCCCTCCGACGTTTGAGGAGCGGCGGTCCGGGGGCGGAGCCCCTGGCACACGGTCGGCAGGCGGACGACAAGGGGCCCCGGGGGCTAGGGGGTGTCTGGTGGATCATGGCCGGGGGTGCGGCGCCTGGCACGGCACCTCGCGGCGTTGCCGAAACGCCCCGATAGCTCCGCTATCACGACGTTCCCGCGCCTTGCGATGCACCGCACCAGGCGCCGCACCCTGACCGACCCTGATCCACCAGACACCCCCTAAGCCACAGTGGGACGGGCGGCGGAACCCCGCCAGGACGCCGGGCGGAAAACCCCTCGGCCGCATGCGCAGCAAGTCGTACGCTTGGTATCCCAGAGGCTCTCGATCAGCGAGGACCCTGCAACGGGAGGTATGTGCAGGCCACCCGGCCGGCCCATGACGCAGACACCCACACACCCGCAGGCGCACGCCCACATCACCATTCCGGCCAAGCACCCCATGGTGACCGTCCTGGGTTCGAGCGATTCCCTGCTGCGCGTGATCGAGAAGGCCTTCCCGTCGGCCGACATCCACGTACGGGGCAATGAGATCAGCGCCGTGGGAGACGCGACGGAAGTCGCCCTCGTGCAGCGACTGTTCGACGAGATGTTGCTGGTGCTCCGCACCGGACAGCC
Source organism: Streptomyces sp. NPDC048416 (assembly GCF_043200435.1). Lineage (NCBI taxonomy): Bacteria > Bacillati > Actinomycetota > Actinomycetes > Kitasatosporales > Streptomycetaceae > Streptomyces > Streptomyces sp. NPDC048416. The sequence continues at coordinate 33,327 of NZ_JBICXU010000001.1, read as the reverse complement.
GATGACGGAGGACGCAGTGGAACGCTCGGTCGCCATGCTCCGCGCGAGCGCCGAAGCAGCCAACGGGACCAACGGGGCCAATGGGGCGCACGGCGAGACACCCGCCGAAGTGCTGACGCAGAACATCCTCTCCAACCGGGGCCGCACCATCCGCCCCAAGACGCTCAACCAGAAGCGCTACGTCGACGCGATCGACAAGCACACGATCGTCTTCGGCATCGGCCCCGCCGGCACCGGCAAGACCTACCTCGCGATGGCCAAGGCGGTCCAGGCCCTCCAGTCCAAGCAGGTCACCCGGATCATCCTGACCCGGCCCGCGGTCGAGGCCGGCGAGCGCCTCGGCTTCCTGCCCGGCACGCTGTACGAGAAGATCGACCCGTACCTGCGCCCGCTGTACGACGCCCTGCACGACATGCTCGACCCGGAGTCGATCCCCCGCCTGATGGCGGCCGGAACGATCGAAGTGGCCCCGCTGGCGTATATGAGGGGGCGCGCGCAGCCGGTTTTCACGAACGTGCTGACGCCGGACGGCTGGCGCCCCATCGGCAACCTCCAGGTCGGTGACCTCGTCATCGGTTCGAACGGTGAGCCGACCCCCGTCCTGGGTGTCTACCCGCAGGGCGAGAAGGACGTGTACCGGGTCTCGGCCCAGGACGGTTCCTGGACGCTGTGCTGCGGTGAGCACCTGTGGACGGTCAGGGCACGTGACGACAAGCGTGGCGACAAGCCGTGGCGGGTCCTTGAGACCCAGGAGATGATCGGCAACCTGCGGGCCGCCCATGCCCGGCGCTTCGAACTGCCGATGCTCACCGCGCCGGTCGCCCTCCCGGAGCGGGAGGTCCCCATGGACCCCTACGCGCTGGGCCTTCTGCTGGGCGACGGTTGCCTGACGGGCTCCACCACTCCCAGCTTCTCCGCCGAGGATGCCGAACTCTCCGAGGCGCTGGAAGCCGCCCTGCCAGGCGTCGCCGTACGGCATGAGGCCGGCCCCGACCACGTCCTCAACGGGGCGAAGTCACCGGGTGACGTGGTGACGCTGGAAAACCCGGTGACCGGCATGCTGCGCACGCTGGACCTGCTGGGCACCCGCTCGCACTCCACGTCCGTTCCGGACGACTACCTGTACAACACGGCGGAGGTCCGCCTCGCCGTGCTCCAGGGCCTGCTCGACTCCGACGGCGGCCCCGTCCTCCAAACCGACCGCACCTGCCGCATCCAGTACTCGACCGCATCGATCGTCCTGCGGGACGACGTGATCGCGCTCGTCCAGTCCCTGGGCGGTGTCGCCTCCACGCGCCGCCGCCGGGCCGAGGACCGCGTGCCGGGCAGCGCACCGGCCGCCCATGTCTACGACACGCACGTCGTCGACATCCGGCTGCCGGAGGGCATCGAGCCCTTCCGTCTCGCCCGCAAGGCGCGGAAGTACCACGACGCCGGCGGTGGCCGGCCGATGCGGTTCATCGACAGCATCGAACCCGCCGGCCGGGAGGAGACCGTCTGCATCCAGGTCGCGGCCGAGGACTCGCTGTATGTGACGCAGGACTACCTGCTGACGCACAACACCCTCAATGACGCGTTCATCATCCTCGACGAGGCGCAGAACACCAGCGCCGAGCAGATGAAGATGTTCCTCACCCGGCTCGGCTTCGACTCGAAGATCGTGATCACGGGTGACGTCACCCAGGTCGACCTTCCCAGCGGCACCAAGAGTGGTCTGCGGCAGGTCCAGGACATCCTGGAAGGCGTCGACGACGTGCACTTCTCCCGGCTCACCTCGCAGGATGTCGTACGGCACAAGCTCGTCGGCCGTATCGTCGACGCGTACGAGCAGTACGAGCAGGACGACAGCCGCAAGGACCACGACGGTCGGCGCGGCCGAAACGGGAAGTAGAGCAGAGCGCACCATGTCGATCGACGTCAACAACGAGTCCGGAACCGAGGTCGACGAGCAGGCGATCCTCGACATCGCCCGCTACGCGCTCACGCGGATGCGGATCCACCCGCTCTCCGAGCTCTCGGTGATCGTCGTGGACGCCGAGGCCATGGAGCAGTTGCACATCCAGTGGATGGACCTGCCGGGTCCGACCGACGTCATGTCGTTCCCGATGGACGAGCTGCGCCCGCCGTCCAAGGACGACGAGGAGCCCCCGCAGGGGCTCCTCGGTGACATCGTGCTCTGCCCGGAAGTCGCCAAGAAGCAGGGCGAGGACGCCGAGACGCAGCACTCGATGGACGAGGAATTGCAGCTCCTCACCGTCCACGGCGTGCTGCACCTGCTCGGCTACGACCACGAGGAGCCGGACGAGAAGGCCGAGATGTTCGGCCTCCAGGCGGCGATCGTCGACGGCTGGCGCGCGGAGAAGGGCCTCACCGGTCCCTCCCCGGCGCCGACCGTCTCATGACCGGGCAGCTCATCGCCGGAGCCGTCGCGCTGGTCGTCGTCGCCTGGCTCGCCGCCTGCGCGGAGGCCGGCCTTGCCCGTACCTCCTCCTTCCGCGCGGAGGAGGCCGTACGGACGGGTCGGCGCGGCAGTGCCAAGCTCGCCCAGATCGCCTCCGACCCCACCCGCTATCTGAACGTGGCGCTGCTGGTGCGGGTCGCCTGCGAGATGGCGGCCGGCGTGCTCGTCACCTATGTCTGCCTCGACGAGTTCGGCCAGACGTGGGTGGCGCTGCTCGTCGCCATCGCGGTGATGGTGCTCGTCAGTTACGTCGCCGTCGGCGTCTCGCCCCGCACCATCGGCCGCCAGCACCCCCTGAACACCGCCACGGCGGCCGCGTACGTGCTGCTGCCGCTGGCCAGGATCATGGGGCCGATCCCGCAGCTCCTGATCCTCCTCGGCAACGCGCTCACCCCCGGAAAGGGCTTCCGCAAGGGGCCGTTCGCGTCCGAGGCCGAGCTGCGGGCGATGGTCGACCTCGCCGAGCAGGAGTCGCTGATCGAGGACGACGAGCGCCGGATGGTGCACTCGGTGTTCGAGCTCGGCGACACCCTGGTGCGCGAGGTCATGGTGCCGCGTACCGACCTCGTCTGCATCGAGCGCTACAAGACGATCCGCCAGGCCCTCACCCTCGCGCTGCGCTCCGGTTTCTCGCGGATCCCGGTGACCGGTGAGAACGAGGACGACATCGTCGGGATCGTGTATCTGAAGGACCTGGTGCGCAAGTCGCACATCAACCGCGACTCCGAGGCCGACCTCGTGTCCACCGCGATGCGGCCCGCCGCGTTCGTGCCCGACACCAAGAACGCCGGTGACCTGCTGCGCGAGATGCAGCAGCAGCGCAGCCACGTCGCGGTCGTCATCGACGAGTACGGCGGCACCGCCGGCATCGTCACCATCGAGGACATCCTGGAGGAGATCGTCGGCGAGATCACCGACGAGTACGACCGTGAACTGCCGCCGGTCACCGAGCTGGAGGACGGCTGCTTCCGGGTCACCGCCCGGCTCGACATCGGCGACCTGGGCGAGCTGTTCGGGTTCGACGAGTTCGACGACGAGGACGTGGAGACGGTGGGCGGCCTGCTCGCCAAGTCGCTCGGGCGGGTGCCGATCGCCGGCGCGAGCGCCGTGGTGGAACTGCCCGACGCGCGCAGGCTGCGGCTCACCGCCGAGTCCCCCGCCGGGCGCCGCAACAAGATCGTCACCGTGCTCGTGGAGCCGGCCAAGGACGACGACGTGGAGAGGGAGGCCGCGCGGTGACATCCCGGCAGCCGATGACATCGGGGCGCCGGATGACGCCCGGGCAACTGCGGGCGTTCTGCCTGGAGTTCAACGCCGTGACGGAGGAGTTTCCGTTCAACCCGGAGACCTCGGTCTTCAAGGTGCTCGGGAAGATGTTCGCGCTCACCGCGCTCGACGCGACGCCGCTGACCGTCAACCTCAAGTGCGACCCCGACGAGGCGGTCCGGCTGCGCGAGGAGCACCCCGCGATCGTGCCGGGCTGGCACATGAACAAGCGGCACTGGAACACGGTGGACGTGGCCGGGCTCCCGGACCGGATGGTCCGGGAGCTCATCGAGGACTCGTACGACCTGGTGGTCGCCGGCCTTCCGAAGTCCGAACGGCTCCGGCTCGACCGGGCCTGAGCGACTGGGGCGGCGCCCGCCTGAGCGCCCCGGGCCGAGCCTGTCTGGGCGCTCGGGGCCGGGCCCGCCTGGGCGCTCAAGCCCGCGCCCGCCCGCGCAGTCCGAGGCCGGCCGCCACCAGGACGGCCGCCGCGAGCACGATCACCGCGTCGATGGCGAGCACCGTACGCACCCCGTCGAACAGGGACGCCTGCGTGGTGGCGAGCACGCCGAGCAGCGGGATGCCGACGGTGAGGCCGACCTGCTGGGTGGTGGTGACGAGCCCGGTCGCCAGGCCCTGCTCCTCGTCCGGGACGCCGCTGGTCACGGTCACGCCGTACGAGATGATCGCGCCGAGGTGGCACATGCTGGCCAGCGAGATCGCGACGGTCGCGAGCAGGGCGCCCGAGTCGGTGCCGATGCCCAGCAGGGCGGCGATGAACAGGCCCTGTCCGAGCAGCGAGCCGACCAGGACGCGCCGGGCGCCGAACCGGCCGATGAGCCGGGCGGCGTACGTGCCGGCGAAGGCCGAGGCGATGCCCTGCACGCCGAAGACCAGCCCGGTCTCGAAGGACGAGAGGCCCAGGATCTCCTGGAGGTAGAGCGTCAGGACGAAGATGACCACGGACATCATCGAGAAGGTGACCAGGCCGCCCACGTTGCCCCAGGCCACCGTGCGGCGCCGCAGCATCGGCAGTGAGATCAGCGGCGCCGAGGCCTTCGACTCGACGACCACGAAGGCCACGAGCAGGGCGACGCCCACCAGCAGGGTGCCCCACACGTCCACCCCGCCGAAGCCGCGCTGGGCCGCCGAGGACAGGGAGTAGATCACCGCGAGCAGGCCTCCGGTGACGGTGACGGCGCCGGGCACGTCCAGGCGCGGCCGCTGCGGGGTGCGGGACTCGGGCAGCAGGCGCGGGGCCAGGACGAGTACGACCGCCGCGAAGGCCACGAGCAGGCCCATCGTGGAGCGCCAGCCCAGGGTGTCGGTCATGACGCCGCCGAGCACCATGCCGGTGGTGTAGCCGAGCGACAGCAGTGTGCCGGAGATGCCGAGCGCCTTGTCGCGCTGCGGGCCCTCGGGGAACGTCGTGGTCAGCAGGGACATGCCCGTCGGCACGATGACGGCTGCCCCGAGGCCCTGGAGCGCCCGCCCGGCCAGGAAGGACGCCGGGTCCCAGGCGAGGGTGGCCAGCAGCGAGGCCGTACCGAAGAGCGCGAGGCCGGCCAGGAACAGCTTCTTGCGGCCGAAGAGGTCGGCGACGCGGCCGAACAGGAGCAGGAAGCCGCCCGACGGCAGGGCGAACGCGGTGACCGCCCACTGGAGCGCGGACCGGCTCAGGCCCAGATCCGCACCGAGCGTGGGCAGCGCCACGTTCAGTACGGAGAAGTCGAGCGCGACCATGAACTGGGCGGCGCAGAGCACGAAGAGGACGAGCTTGGCCCGGCCGGTGAGCCGGGTGTCGCGCGGGGGGTGCGCGGGGGAGGGGGCCGCGGTGCCGGGCCCGGTGGCCGGGGTCTGTGAGTCGATCGCCATGGCCCTACCCTCGCCGCCCCGAACCGGCCGTGGAGAGTGGGAACTTATGCTGTTGGTGGCACCACCAGGCAGCCGACAGGGGGACATCTCGTGGTTACACCGATCGACAGGCACCGGCGCAGCGAACTGCGTGAGTTCCTGATGAGCCGACGCGCCAGGATCACTCCGGCGCAGGCCGGGCTGCCCGACGGCGGGGCCCGGCGCCGCACTCCGGGGCTGCGCCGCGAGGAGGTCGCGGTCCTCGCCGGGGTCGGGGTCTCCTGGTACCAGTGGCTCGAACAGGGCCGTGACATCACGGTGTCGCCGCAGGTACTGGACGCGGTGGCCCGAGTGCTTCAGCTGACCAGCGCCGAGCGCCGCCATCTGTACGTCCTTGCCGGGCTCAACCCGCCGGCCCCGGAGGTCGACCCGGCCCATGTCGACATGTGCCACGGCCTGCAACGTTTGATCGACGCCTGGATGCCGTTCCCCGCGCACATCATGGACGCGTACTGGAACACGGTGATGTACAACGACGCGGCCGCGCTCGTCCTCGGGATGCGTCCGGAGATCGTGCAGAACTGTCTGCTCGCGTTCTTCTCCGACCCCATCTACCGGTCCCGCGCCAAGCGGTGGGAGGAGATCGCCTGCAACGTCGTCGCCCAGTTCCGTGCGGCCTGCTCGGAGCGGCCCGACGACGAAGGATTCCAGGCGGTCGTCGAGCAGGCCAAGGAGCTCAGCCCGGAGTTCGTGGAACTGTGGGAGCGGCGCGACGTCCAGCCCGGCGGGCAGCTCCGCAAGGAGATGGAACACCCGGCCGTCGGCACGCTGCACGTCGAGGTGACCCAGCTGCGCGTCCCGGCCCGCCCCGACCTGGTCATCGTGCTGCACACCCCGCTGCCGAACACCGGCACCGCCGAGAAACTGGAGTGGCTGACCTCGCCGGAGGGCCGGCGCGGATCCATGTACCCGATCGCGGGCTGAGCCCCGGCCGGCCGGCTGCGGCGGCCCGTGGGCCCGGGGGCCGGGCCGCCGCATAAGCTCGGCGCGCACAGGTCATACACAACTTCGCATCCCGTGGGGGGATTTCCGCATGCCCGTTTTCGCCGCCACCTCCGTCAGACGTGCCACCGCGGTCGCTCTTGCCGCCTCGTCCCTGCTGTTCGCCGCCGCGTGCGGGGGCTCGGACAGCAAGAGTGACAAGGCCGCGGCGGGGAAGGACACGTCGGCGGCCCGCCCCTCGGCGTCCGCTCCGACCGGCGCGGCCAAGTCCGTCACCCAGGCCCAGCTCAAGGCCGCCCTGCTGACCGCGAAGGAAGCCCCGGCGGGCTGGCAGGTCGACCCCGAGGCCGGGGAGAGCGTGGGCAGCGCCGAGAACCGCGACTGCCAGATGTTCCTGAATCTGATGCAGAGCGCCCCCGACAAGATGGGCGCGACGGCCCGGCAGACGAGCAACTTCGACAACGGCGGGCAGCAGGTCTTCGCTTTCGACGGCGACAGGGCGACGGGCTACCTCAAGCCGTTCGACGCGTCCGTCACCGAGTGCGCGTCCTTTGTGGTGAACATGGACGGCGACAAGACTCCGGCCACGCTCAAGCCGTTGACCGTGGACAAGGCGGGCGACGAGGCCCACGGCTACGAGCTGGTCCTGGACATGGGCCCGGTCAAAATGGGCTTCGACACCTACGTGGTCCGCAAGGGCGCCGTGCTGAGCACGTTCTCGGCGAAGAGCAAGCAGCCGGTGGGGGTGGCGGCGCCGGAGTTCAAGACCGTCACCGCCACGGTGGCCAGGAAGCTGGATCAGGCGATCCAGGGCTGAGCCCCCGCGACCGTCGGGCCCGGGTATTCCTTATGCTCGGGGCATGACTGAGAGCACCGAACTCGACGCCGAGGACCGCAAGATCATCACGCTCGCCCGCAGCGCCCGGGCCCGCAACGGGGTGGCCGAAGGCGCGGCCGTACGCGACGAGACCGGCCGCACCTATGTGGCCGGCACGGTCGAGCTGCCCTCCCTGAAGCTCTCCGCGCTGCGGACGGCGGTGGCGATGGCGGTGGCGAGCGGGGCGACATCGCTGGAAGCGGCGGCGGTGGTCTCGGAGGCGGGGGCTCCTGCGGAGGCGGACGTGGCGGCGGTACGGGATCTGGGCGGGGCGGGGACGCCGGTGTACGTGGCCTCGCCGGCGGGGGAGGTGACCGGAACGTTCTGACCTCGCGGGGTTCGGCCCCGTCCGCCCACCCGCCCGCCCGTGCGGCTACTTGTTGGTGCAGCTCCCCGGGGCTCCGCCCCAGACCCCGTTCGGGCCTGAACGGCCCTCGTCCTCAATCGCCGGACGGGCTGAGGGGGACCATGCCGCCCGGCGTGGAGTAGTTCAGGGGCGCGGGGAACTGCGCGGGACGCGGGCACGGTCCGCAGGGGGAGGCGGGGTGCAGCCCGGCGGGCTGAGGGGGCCGATGCCGCCCGGCGTGGAGTAGTTCAGGGGCGCGGGGAACTGCGCGGGACGCGGGCACGGTCCGCAGGGGGAGGCGGGGTGCACCCCGGTGGGCTGAGGGGGACCGTGCCGCCCGGCACGGAGTTGTGAAGGGGCGCGGGGAACTGCGCGAGAGGCGGGCACGGTCCGCAGGCGGAAACGAGGCGCAGTCCGGCGGGCTGAGGTGGCCCATGCCGCCCGGCATGGAGTAGTTCAGGGGCCCCAACAATCAACGCGGCGCCCCTTGCAATCCCACACAGCCCGCGCATCAATGGACGACAGTCGAAACCGACGGACCGTCAGATCCCTGGGACGGACCGGCACGGGGTGCAGAGCCGCAACCCCGCACCGGAGTCGGACCCCCTCCGCGCCCCTGAGCGCAGCCCAGGCAGAGCCATGCCCGCACGCCCGCGCACCCGTGCACGTGGGCCCCTGGGCTGCCGCGCGGCGCGGGTCGACGACGCGGCAGACGTTCAACTCCCTGTCATGGGAAGGGGAATCATGCGTACAAGCAGCAGAAGGCCGGTCGCGCGGGCCGCGCTCGCGGTGGGAGCGGTGGCCGTCGCGGGCCTCGCCCTCGCGCCGAGTGCCGCCGCCGTCACGCCGACCACAGCGACCGCCACGTACGACTGCGGGGCCTGGGGCGGCGGTGGCGCCACGCTCACCGCGACCCAGAGCGGTACGGCCGCGACCGTCACGCTGACCTCGGCCGTCACCACCCCGATCGCCGTCGGCGCCAACCAGATCAGCGCGAACCTGACCCTCGCCAAGTCCGGAGGCGGCACCCGGGTGTTCAGCGGCAAGGCCAACCCGGCCCTGCCGGCGGGCAGTTCGGTCAAGATCGGCCCGTTGAACGGCACCGTCGCCGCCGGTGACAGCCTCAACTCGTACTTCGCCGGCACCGCCCTGAAGATGGTGATCTTCGGGATCACGGTGAACTGCGACGCGACGACCTCCCAGTCACCGGGCCCGTTCGTCTTCTGACGCGGCCCCGCTGATCCACGCGCCACCGCTTCACGCGTCACGCCCGACCTCACCGACGCGCGACCGCTCCACCGCACCGACGCACGACCGCACCACCGCTCCACGCAGGGATCTTCGAGCCGGTGCCGTCCCGGGCGGCGCCGGCTTCCGTATGTCCAGGGGCGCGCCCACTGCGCCCGCACCGCATGCGCGCGATCCGACCTGAACCCCCGCACAGACACTACGAACTTGACAGTATCTGATGGCCCATCAGTGAATGCGGCGGGATTCCATTGACTTCTTTTCGCGCCGAGCCGTCAATGGCCCCCTGTCGGCGCAGCCGAGCCGCGCTGTGCCACTTCACGAAGGGGGGCACGCCCATGTCGGAACGTCGAAGACGGCGTCTGGCCGCCGTACTGGGGGCGGTCGCACTCGCCGCGGGGACCGGCGCGCTCGCCGCACCCGCGAGCGCACTGGCCGCGACGCCCGTCGACTTCGCCACGCACTGCATCCCACCGGCCATCGCCGGCATCCCGCCCATCGACGGCACCACGAACGCGACCATCACCGTCGACAACGCGGCACCCAAGGTCGGCGACAAGGTCACCGTCACCTACACGGTGAACAAGCCCGCCGCCAGCAACCCCGTCGACATCGCCCTGCCGGCCGACATCATGACCCCGACCGGCAAGGTCGTCCTCGCGGGCGCCCAGACCGGCTCCGTGGACGTGGCGGGCCCCAAGAAGAACGACCCGGTGCCCGGCAAGGGCGCGTTCCCGGCGTTCTCCATGAGCGGCAGCTTCACCGCCACCAAGGCCGGTGCGATCACCCTGTCGCCCGGCGACTACAACATCCACACCAGCTACATCATGGAGCTGGACACCCCCTGCACCGTCACCAACCCGCCCGCGCCCGTCTCCGAGACGGTCAACGCCACGGACGGCGGGGGCCAGGTCAACGAACGCACCATCACGGCCGACCCGGCCGCGGGCAACGCCGGTGACCGTACGACCGTGACCGGCTCCAAGTTCACCCCGAACGCGGAGGTCACCGTCGCGGGCTGGAACGGCACCGCCACCACCGCCGACAAGATCACCTTCACGTCGGACGCCACCGGCGGCTTCACCGCCCGGCCGAAGATCACGGACCCGGCGACCACCGGGATCGTGGCCTACGAAGGGGCGGCCTGGGACCCGGCGAACGGCGCGGGCCCGGTGGCGTACACGGTCAACAGCGGCCCCCCGCCCACCGGACCGAGCCAGCAGCTCAACGCCTCGGTGACCGCGGGCACGCTGTCGATGTCCCAGGCCGGTGACAGCGTCGACCTCGGCGCGGTCGACTTCGGCAAGGGCGGCGCCTCCACCGGCGACCTGAAGACGGTGACGGTCCAGGACTTCCGCGGCGGCCCCGCCGGCTGGTCCCTGACCGGCAAGGTCACCGACTTCACCGGCCCCGGCGGCTCCATCGACGCCGGCAAGCTCAGCTGGACCCCCGCCTGTGCCACCAAGGCCGGCTCCCCGTCCGTGTGCGCCGCGGGCTCAACCGGAACCGTGGGCAGCGCGGGCGCGACCCTCGCCTCGACCCCGAACGCCGGGCTCACAGGCGGCGAGTTCACCGTCGACGCGAAGCTCTCGCTCGACGTGCCCGCGTTCACCCCGCCCGGCACCTACAGCGGCGTACTGACCCTCACCCTCACCTGATGTCCACCCGTGGGCCGGGCGCGCACCCGGCCGGCCCACCCGTCCCCGGGGGTCCCGCACCGTGCGCAAGCTGTCCGCACTCCTCCTGGCCGCCGTACTGGCGCTGCTCACCGCGCCCACACTCGCGCTGCTCACCGCGCCCGCCGTGTACGCCGCCGACAACGGCACCTGGTCCGTCTTCCCCGCGTCGTCCGGCACGTCCCAGCGCCCGTACTTCTATCTCGCCGCCGGCCCCGGTGCCACCCTCACCGACAAGGTGACGGTCACCAACAAGACGGCGGCGCCGCTGAGTTTCCGGCTGTACGGGGCCGACGCGTACAACACCGAGCGCGACGGCGGGTTCGCCGTACGCACCGAGAAGGAGAAGCAGAGCGGTGTGGGCGCGTGGGCGAAACCGGCGCGGAGCGCGCTCACCGTCCCGGCCCGCTCCTCGCTCACCGTGCCCTTCACCCTCACCGTGCCGCCGGACGCCGAGCCCGGTGACCACGTCGGCGCCCTGGTCGCGCTCGACGACCGCGTCAGTGCCGGGCAGGCCGGGAGCGGCAGGGTGGCCGTCGGTGTCCAGCAGGCCGTCGGCGCGCGGATCTATCTGCGGGTCGGCGGACCCGCCGTGCCCGCGCTCGCCGTCGAGCACGTCTCGCTCGCCCAGCACCGGCCGCTGGTGCCCGGCACGGGGGAGAGCCGCACCGACATCACGTACACGCTGCACAACCGCGGCAACGTCACGCTCACCCCGAAGGTCGACCTGAGCGCGACCGGACTCTTCGGCCGTACGCTGCTCAGCCGCGGCCTGACCAAGGTCCCCGCCGAGCTGCTGCCCGGACAGCGGGTCACGCTCACCGAGACCTGGCACGGATCTCCCCAACTGGACTGGGGCGACGTCACGTTGACGGCGAGCGCGAAGGGGGCGAAGGATTCCGCCGGGGCGTCGTTCCTGGCCCTGCCCTGGCTGGCGGCGGCTGTCCTGCTGGCCGCGGTCCTGGCCTTCACGGCTCACCGCGTGCTCCGCCGCCCTTCTCCTCGCGGGTGGCCGGGACAGTCTGCTCGCCGGCGCCTCACGTCGGCGGGTACGAGGCCCCGCTGAGGTCAGGGCCCGCCCCCGAGCCCCACCCGGCCGCCCCCGACCCCGGCCACAGCACCGCCGGGCTGTTCGGCGCGGGGCCGGCATGCGCGTCTTCAGCCCGTCCGGCGTTTGAGGACGAGCGCCGTTCAGGCGCGTTCGGGGTCTGGGGCGGAGCCCCAGGGTCCCCCGCCTTCCCGGTGCGGACCGTGCGTGGCTGGTGGCGCAGTTCCCCGCGCCCCTTGGCGGCACTGGTGCGGGGCGGCGTGGGCCTCTTCAGCCCGCCGGGCTGTTCGGTGCGGGGCCGGTACGCGCATCTTCAGCCCGCCGGGCTGTTCGGTGCCGGCCGGCATGCGCATCTTCACCCCGCCGGGCGGCTCGGCGCCGGGCCAGCATGGGCATCTTCAGCCTGTCCGGCGTTTGAGGACGAGCGCCGTTCAGGCGCGTTCGGGGTCTGGGGCGGAGCCCCGGGGGCCGCCGCCTTCGGGGGGCGGACCGTGTGTGGCTGGTGGCGCAGTCCCCCGCGCCCCTTGGCGGTGCTGGTGCCGGGCGGCATGGGCATTTTCAGCCCGCCGGGCTGTTCGGCGCCGCGCCGGCATGCGCATCTTCAGCCCGTCCGGCGTTTGAGGACGAGCGCGCTTCGAGGCGCGAAACGGGGGCTGGGGCGGAGCTCCAGGGGGCAAGTTGGCAGGGGCTGGGCGGCGGCGGCTCCGGGATCGGGGAGAATGGCGGCATGAGCGCTCGTACCCCTGCCGCTGACACCGCCGCCGAGACCACCCACCGGGCCGGCTTCGCCTGCTTCGTCGGCCGCCCCAACGCGGGCAAGTCCACCCTCACGAACGCTCTGGTCGGGCAGAAGGTGGCCATCACCTCCAACCGCCCGCAGACCACCCGGCACACCGTGCGCGGCATCGTGCACCGCCCGGACGCCCAGCTGATCCTGGTGGACACCCCCGGGCTCCACAAGCCGCGCACCCTGCTCGGCGAACGCCTCAACGACGTGGTGCGCACCACATGGGCCGAGGTCGACGTGATCGGCTTCTGCCTGCCCGCCGACCAGAAGCTCGGCCCGGGCGACAAGTTCATCGCCAAGGAACTCGCGGGGATCAAGAAGACCCCCAAGATCGCCATCATCACCAAGACCGACCTCGTCGACTCCAAGACGCTGGCCGAACAGCTCATCGCCGTCGACCAGCTCTCCACGGAGCTCGGCTTCGAGTGGGCGCAGATCGTGCCGGTATCGGCGGTCGGTGACGTGCAGGTCAAGCTCGTCGCGGACCTGCTCATCCCGATGCTGCCCAAGAGCCCGCCGCTCTACCCGGAGGGCGACCTCACCGACGAGCCCGAGCAGGTGATGGTCGCCGAGCTGATCCGCGAGGCCGCCCTCGAAGGCGTACGCGACGAGCTGCCGCACTCCATCGCCGTCGTCGTCGAGGAAATGATCCCGCGCGAGGACCGGCCCGCCGACAAGCCGCTTCTCGACATCCACGCCAACGTCTACATCGAGCGCCCCAGCCAGAAGGGCATCATCATCGGCCCCAAGGGCAAGCGTCTCAAGGAGGTCGGCATGAAGTCCCGTAAGCACATCGAGGCGCTGCTGGGCACGCCGGTCTTCCTCGACCTGCACGTCAAGGTCGCCAAGGACTGGCAGCGCGACCCCAAGCAGCTGCGCAAGCTCGGCTTCTGAGCGGGCCCGGCCGCGGGGGCGGGGCCTCGCCGGGAGGGCGGGCCCGGCCGTCTTCGGGGCGCAGCGCATCCCGATGTAGCAGCAGCGGGTGCCGTCCTGGAGGGTGGCGAAGACGACCGGCATCCAGTCCGCGCTGTAGGCGCCGGAGCCCGCGCCCGCGAACACCGTGTCCGTCACCGCCACGAGGTCCATCTCCAGCGGCGGCGAGAAGTCCTTCATGCCGCCGACGAACTCGTACAGCAGGTGCGGCCCGCCGTCCTGCCGCTCGGAGACGGTGATGCGAACGCCCTCACGCTCGTACGTGCCGGTGAGCGGCGTGAAGTCCACGGCGACCGGCTCGGCGGGCGGCCCGAAAGGGGCGGGCATCCCCACGCCCGCCAGCTCGCCGAGCAGCTCGGCGAAAAGCTCCTCGTACAGCCGGCGCGCGTCGCCGCCGTTGGTCAGGAGCACCACCGCCACATCGGCGCCGGGCACCACCCGCAGGAAGCCGTACTGGCCGATCGAGGCGCCGTCGTGACCGAAGCCCGGGATGCCGTTCCAGTCGTACAAGGTCCAGCCGAGGCCCCAGCCGTCCGCGTGGACGGTCCACTTGTCGGGGGAGTCGACCTCGCGGACCTGCATCGCGGCCACGCTCTCGGGGCTCAGCACCCGTGTCCCGTCGGGGGCGGTACCGCCCGCGAGGTGCATCCGGGCGAGCCGGGCGACGTCACCGGCGGTGGCGAGCACCCGGCCGTAGGGGCCCGCCGAGCGCGGCATGAGGTCCCAGGCGGGTGCCGGGGCGGGGTCCTCGCCGTACTCGCCGAGGTGCCCCATCGCGGTCCGGAACGCCAGTGCCTCCTCGGGCAGCGTCATGGTGTGGGTCACGCCGAGCGGGGCGAGCACGAGATCCTTGAGCGCCTGGTCCCAGGTGGTGCCGGTCAGCACCTCGACGATGCGGCCCAGCACATTGAAGCCGAGGCTGCTGTAGGAGCAGGCGCTGCCGGGCGGGCAGTCGAGTGCGACGCCCTTGGCGGCGTCGACGTACCGCTCGACGCAGTCGTCTCCCCGACCGGAGTCGAAGGTGAAGTCGCAGGTCAGGCCGCTGGTGTGGGAGAGCAGCTGCCGCGGCGTGATGGTCTGGCTCGCCGCTTCGTCGGCGACGGTGAAGTCCGGCAGCACCGTACGCACCGGTGCGTCCAGGTCGAGCTTGCCCGCATCGACCAGGCTCATGACCAGCGTGGCGGTGTACGTCTTGGCGAGGGAGCCGAGCTGGAAGACGGAATCGGTGGTGGCCGTCACCCCGGTGCCGGTGTGCAGCACGCCGCTGGCCAGCTCGTGGACCCTGCCGTGGGTGAGCACGGCGAGCGAGGCGCCGGGCACGTGATGTTCACGGCGCAGCCGGTCGAGCCGGGCCTGCCAGCTGTCCAGGTAGACGCGCTCCTCGGCGGAACCACTGGCCCCCCAGCCCCCTTCGGCGCGCCATTGCCCCTGCTGGTCCCAGCTCACGTCCGTCGACATCGGGTTCCCCTCCCGTAATGCGTACGCTGTTCTCTTACTGCGCACAGCGTACGCAGCGGGGTGTGCGCAGGGCAAGGGGGAGCGCCGCCGTGCTGCGGGACGAGGCCAGGAGAGGTACGTCTCAGCGCTTCAACAAACGTCAGGGAGCGGCGAGTTCGGCGATCAGTGCCGTACCCACCGGGCGGAAACCGAGACGTGCGTACATCCGGGCGACATCGGCGTCGCCCGCCGACAGGAAGACCGTCGCCACACCCGCGTCCCGCGCGTCGGCGATCAGCGACGCCGTCACCGCGCGCCCGAGTCCCCTGCGCCGCGCGGCCGGCAGGGTGCCCACCGCGACGATCTCCGTCACCGGACCCACCGGGTTGTGCATCCCGGAACAGAACGGCAGCCCGTCCTCGAAAGCGGCCGCCACCGCCGTGCGGCCCGCGCGGATCCGCTCGCCGACCTGCGCGGCCCGGCCGTCACCGGCCCGGGCGGCGATCGCCGCCGTCAGCTCGGCCGGCCCTGCCGGTCCAACTCCCGTACCGGGCGCGGCGAAGGCGAGATGCGGCACCACCAGGGCGGCGTGCAGCAGTGGATCGGCCGCCCCCAGCACGCGCACCAGGGGGTGCGGCTCCGGGGTGGGCGCCTCGGGGTCGAGGACCATCAGCGGGTGCTCGTGCACGGTGAGACCCGACTCCTCGACCGCCGCGCGCAGCCCCGGATTCACCTCGGCGACCCACTCGAACGCCTCGGGCGCACCGAGCGCACGCTGGCGGGCCCGCACCGCGTCCACATCCGCGGCCGCCACCGGCCCAGGATGGCCGAGGGTGGGCCGCGCATAGAAGGGCCAGCCCGCACCCTCCCTGACGAACAGGGTCAGCGCACCGAAGTCCTCGGCGCGCGCCGAACTCCTGGGCGCGGCATCGTAGTACCGCTCCAACGTGTCGAGCGGGGCGGAGGCGGGGGCGGAGGGTGAGGGCGGGACAGGCAGGCTCATGGTCCGCATCAAAGCAGCGCGGCGCCCCGCCCGCACCCGGCTTTGCGCGCAGCCCGCCCGGCCCGGCTCGCGCGCCGCTTTACGCCCCTTCCTTCAACGCCCTTGAAATCAGCTCCCGTTGGGCGTCGGTCAGGCAGGGATCGGCGCAGTGCACCGTCCGCCCGTCGACAGTGATGGTGTAGTGGAAACCGTCCGGCACCCCGGGCGCCGGCTCGCTGCGCCCCTCCTCGAACGCCGCCTCCGCCAGCGCGTGCCACGTGGCGGCATCGGGCAGCCCCGTAGTGTCGATCTCGGCCCGGCGCTCGATACCGGCGAACCCTCCTGAACGGCAAACCTGAATACGCATGGCCCCTGTCTAGCAGCCGCGGCAGGGCGCGTCAGCGGGTCCGGTCCGGGAGGCCGAAACCGGAGCCCCCACGCGCGAAACGCAGGCGCCACCAGGCCGACCCCCGCCCGGTGGGCAGGCCTCACGACACCCGCCCCCACCCGCACAGGCGGCACGAGGCCGGGCGCCCGCGTCACCGGTCCCCACCCGCGAAGGCGGCACGAGGCCGGGGGACGCACGGCGACACCGGGCCCTTCACCACCGACCGATACTCCGCGCCGTCGCCGTCGCCGTCGCCGTCGCCGTCGCCGTCGCGAGCCCGCGCCGCAGCCACCGTGCGGCGGGGGTAGCCCCTGAACGGCCTTTGGCGACATTGATCTTCAACTATGTTGCTGACGGTATGCATGCCAAGGTCGTCGACAAGGAATGGATTCAGGTTCGCCCGACCCATGAAGAGGGTGTGCATCCGCCTCTCGTCGTTCTTGGCGCCATGCCGCACAATGGTCCCTATTGAGGAAATGGTCGATGTGAAGCCCTTCCCCGTGTCGCTGTTCTCGGACGGCCCGGCGCTACGCATTCTCGACATCGCGATCGCGGTACAGGAGTCCGGAGGTGAGCTCTCCCTCGACCTTGAGATTCAGCGTTACATCCGCCTCGTTCGCAATGATGTGACCGCCGACTGGAACTGTTCTGTGTATGCGGCCGCAGGCGTGTTGACATTCGTCGCCGACTCCGTGGAGTCCCACGGCGGCCTGTCCGATTTTCCTCCAGAGTTCAGGGAGAAGACGAAGCGGGCGTGTGGCGACATGGAACCTGTCGAGTATGTGCGTACGCTCGCCGAAATCGTGCTGATCCTCAACCGGCAGCCTACGCTGGAGTACAGCGAACTTCCCGTGGCGGGCTGGGAGTTCCTTCGCATGTTTCGTTACTTTTTCGGGCTGCATGCAATTCTCATGGACGACGGTGATCGGGAATTCGATGAAATTGTTGCCGATGTCGTGTCGGCGGAACATCCCTATTGCCATGACATAGCCTTGGCGTACACCATCGAGGCGCAGCGTGCGATGGTTCTCTATCCGGGTGAGGGCGGGCTCAGCGCGCACCTTTCTTGGGCGACACGGGATGCCCTCCTGGAACTCATCGACACCGTGAACGACCACATGCGGCGAGAGCACTCGTGACTGTCCACCCGCATCACTCCGCGTCCTGCCCCGACCGCGAACCGGCGATGATGCTCACGGGACGCGACCCCGTCGACGTGCGGGCGGCGCGTGATTCTCGGGCGGGGCGCGTGATTCTCAGGCGGGGCGCGGAGAGCCCGCACGGCTTCGTCGTGCGGCTGCGCATGTGCGCTCACATGGGGCTGAGTGGTCATGCGGCGGGTGCGGTCGTGGCGGTGCCATGCGGGCCAGGGCGGGGTGAAGCCGTGGCCATGGCATTCGTCACTTTTGGGGTGGTTTGACTTCTGCGTCCCGCATACTGATACGGGTCCGGCGCTCGCGTCGGGCCTCGGCTAGGCTGCGGCATCATGCGTATCGGGCTGCTTCTCCTTAGCTGCCGCGGCGAGGGCCTGTAGTCGTAGGCCGACCCCCTCCCCGCGGGATCTGGTGTTGCGCTCGACAGTCGGCCGTCCCTCTCTTTACTTTCGAGGAGCCGCACGCCATGTCCCAGCCCGTTGGCCGCCCCACCCCCGTCACCAACGCCACCCAGGCGCAGAAGCCGTCCGGGATGCCGATCCACAAGTACGGTCAGTACGACGCCGTGGACATCCCCGACCGCACCTGGCCGAACGGCCGGATCACCAAGGCCCCGCGCTGGCTGTCGACCGACCTGCGGGACGGCAACCAGGCGCTGATCGACCCGATGAGCCCGGCCCGCAAGCGCGAGATGTTCGACCTGCTGGTGCGCATGGGCTACAAGGAGATCGAGGTCGGCTTCCCCTCCTCCGGCGAGACCGACTTCGCCTTCGTACGCTCCATCATCGAAGAGGGCGCCATCCCCGAGGACGTGACGATCTCCGTCCTGACCCAGGCCCGCGAAGAGCTGATCGAGCGCACCGTGGAGTCCCTGCGCGGCGCCCACCGCGCCACCGTCCACCTGTACAACGCGACCGCCCCCACCTTCCGGCGCGTCGTCTTCCGCGGCACCAAGGAGCAGGTCAAGCAGATCGCCGTGGACGGCACCCGGCTGGTCATGGAGTACGCGGACAAGATCCTGGGCGACGAGACGATCTTCGGCTACCAGTACTCGCCGGAGATCTTCACCGACACCGAGCTGGACTTCGCCCTGGAGGTCTGCGAGGCGGTGTGCGACGTCTGGCAGCCCGAGGCGGGACGCGAGATCATCCTCAACCTGCCTGCCACGGTGGAGCGTTCGACCCCGTCCACGCACGCGGACCGCTTCGAGTGGATGAGCCGCAACCTGACCCGCCGCGAGCACGTGTGCCTGTCCGTGCACCCCCACAACGACCGCGGCACGGCCGTGGCCGCCGCCGAGCTGGCCATCATGGCCGGCGCCGACCGCATCGAGGGCTGCCTGTTCGGCCAGGGCGAGCGCACCGGCAACGTCGACCTGGTCACCCTGGGCATGAACCTGTTCAGCCAGGGCGTCGACCCGCAGATCGACTTCTCGCAGATCGACGAGATCCGCCGCACCTCGGAGTACTGCAACCAGATGGAGGTCCACCCGCGCCACCCCTACGCGGGCGATCTGGTCTACACCGCCTTCTCCGGCTCCCACCAGGACGCCATCAAGAAGGGCTTCGACGCGATGGAGGCGGACGCGGCCGCCGCGGGCAAGACGGTGGACGACATCGAGTGGGCGGTGCCGTACCTGCCCATCGACCCCAAGGACGTCGGCCGCTCCTACGAGGCCGTCATCCGCGTCAACTCGCAGTCCGGCAAGGGCGGCATCGCCTACGTCCTGAAGAACGACCACAAGCTGGACCTGCCGCGCCGGATGCAGATCGAGTTCTCGAAGATCATCCAGCAGAAGACGGACTCCGAGGGCGGCGAGGTCACCCCCGCCGCGATCTGGTCGGCCTTCCAGGACGAGTACCTGCCCAACCCCGAGAACCCTGCGGCTCGTTGGGGACGCATCCAGCTGCGTTCGGGCCAGACGACCACGGACACGGACGGCCGCGACACCCTGACGGTCGAGGCGGTCGTGGACGGCGTCGACACGGTGCTGACCGGCACCGGCAACGGTCCGATCTCGGCCTTCTTCGAGGCGCTGGCCGCGACGGGTGTCGACGCGCGGCTGCTGGACTACCAGGAGCACACGATGAGCGAGGGGGCGTCCGCGCAGGCCGCGTCGTACATCGAGTGTGCGATTGACGGCGTTGTGCTGTGGGGGATCGGGATCGATGCGAATACGACTCGGGCGTCGTTGAAGGCGGTCATCTCCGCGGTCAACCGCGCGGCCCGCTAGCCCCGGGCCCCCCTGGCCCGTCGGCCCCCGGCCCCTCCGGCCTGCTGGCCCCCGGCCCCCTGGCCCGTCGTACGGCGCCGGTACCGCCCCGCTCGGGCGAGCCCGGCGCCGTTCCGCGTCTCGCCGCGGGTGCGTCCCGTTCGCGCAGTTCCCCGCGCCCCTGGCTACTCGGTGCAGGCCTGCACGGGCATCCTCGGCCCTGGGTGGGGCGGCCCCCGGGGTCTGGGGCTCCGCCCCGGGGCCCCGGCTTTCGGGTGCGGACCGTGGTGGGGCACCCGCGCAGTTCCCCGCGCCCCTGTAGGGCGCCCGGGGTCGCAGGGCGCGGGCCCCCGTAGGGCACCCGGTGCCGGGTGGAGCCCGCCGGAGGTCCGTTCTCGCCCCCGTAGGGCGCCCGGGGTCGCAGGGCGCGCCCCACGTGTAGGGCGCCCGGTGCAGGGTGGAGCCCCGGGGGGTCGGGAATTGGCCAATCGGCGGGTGTTCCTTCTTCCGGGGTGCTGACGCCACATCACGGATGTGGCTAACATCACGTCAACGCGGCAACGTTGCCGGAGCGTTACGGAGGTGCGCGGTGCGGCCAGCACAGGGACAGAACGGTACGAACCTGAGCACCGGGACGAGCCCCGGCGCCCGCCTCCGTCTGCGCCCCCGACTCTGGTCGACCCGCACGCAGTGGCACACCGTCGGTGACGGAGAGTTCTTCTGCCCCGACTGCGGAGGCGACCGCAACTACCAGCGCCGCACCGGCCGCAGGCGCCTCGCGATCCTCGGCGTCCCGCTCGTCACCCGCGGCGCCGCGGGCCCCGTCGTCGAGTGCGCCGCCTGCCTGGGCCACTTCGGCACGGAAACCCTGGACCACCCCACCACGACCCGTTTCTCCGCGATGCTCCGCGACGCCGTGCACACCGTCGCCCTCGCCGTCCTCGCGGCGGGCGGCACCTCGTCCCGTACGGTCACCGGCACCGCCGTCGCCACGGTCAGGGCCGCCGGGTTCGAGGACTGCACGGAGGAACAGCTGATCGCCCTCATCGAGGCGCTGGCCGCCGACACCGGGCGCTTTGTCAGCGACCCCGTCGAGGACACCGACCCCTGCGGCGCCGCGCTCGCCATCGAACTCCACGAGGCGCTGGAACCGCTGGCCCCGCACCTGGCCCCCGCGGGCCGCGAGTCCATCCTGCTCCAGGGCGCGCGCATCGCACTCGCGGACGGCCCGTACAGCCCGGCCGAACGCGAAGTGCTCAGCATCGTGGGCGGCGCGCTCTCGCTCTGCGCGGACGACACCGCCCGGCTGCTCGCAGCGGCCCGCACACCGTCCTGAGGGAACCGGCCGTCAGCCCGTGAGCTCGTCCTTGCGGCCCGCCCTACAGGCGCGCCCGGCCAAAGGGGGAGCCCGCCAAGAGGTCAGCGATACGGGGGAGGCGGACGGCGAAGGCGTCAACTGCCGCCCGGGGTCGCGCGGGGCTCAGTCCTGGCCGGGGGTGGCGGGCTCGTCGGTCGGCTCGATCAGGGAGTCCTGCGACGGCCGCGCCTTGGCGGCCCCCTTGGCGGGGTCCGAAGCGGCAGGCAGGGGCGCCAGCACGGCGCCGTTCCAGCGCAGGGTGGTGACGGACTGCCGGTCGCGTCCCCCCGCCGGCTCGGTGACGACCAGATCGGTTCCCAGCGTCTCGGCGCTCATCCCGGGCCGCCCCGCGTATTCGAGCACCGCGTGGGCCTGCTCGCCGACCGCGGTGTACACCCACAGGATGGTGCGGCCCAAGTCGTCGTAGGCCAGGACGAGTTCACGTCGTCCGTCACCGGTGAGATCGGCGTACGCGGGCGGCCGCAGCCGGCATGCGGAACCGTCCGGGCACTCCTTGAGGCCGGCCTGCACCGCCCGGTCGGTGGTGGGGTCGGCGCCCAGCAGCCGCGCCCCGTCGACCCGCGCCAGATCCCCCTCCGGCACGGTCACCCCCGGCACCGGCCCGCGCGCGCGAAAGCCCTGACCGGGCTTGGCGGGGGCGGCCGATGCGGTGTGGTCGGGCCACAGCGGCGAGGCGGTCA
This sequence comes from Streptomyces sp. NPDC048416, assembly GCF_043200435.1. Classification (NCBI taxonomy): domain Bacteria; kingdom Bacillati; phylum Actinomycetota; class Actinomycetes; order Kitasatosporales; family Streptomycetaceae; genus Streptomyces; species Streptomyces sp. NPDC048416. Next base: position 11,598 of record NZ_JBICXU010000001.1, on the reverse strand, counting down.
CCGACGCGGAGGGCGCGGTCGCGGGCCCGTCGTCCCGCACCCCCTCACCCGCCGAGCACCCCGCGAGCGCCAGCACGGCAAACGCACAGCCCGCCGCGCGAGCACGGCGGCCGGTCGTGGGCAGCGGCATTCCGGTCCGTCCAGGGGAGTGGGAGCATCGACGCACGGACAGCGACCCGTGCTCGCGCAATGGTGCCCCATCGCGCTGTGCGAACGCCGTGAACGCCACCACCCCGACCCGCCCACCGCCGAAGCCCACCCCGCGAAGGCTTGAACGACAAGGGCGGCGAGCCCGGCGTGATCCGCGCCACTACGAACCGACCGCGCCGCCCGCCGACCAGAACCCGGACCGCACCCGAGGCATCAACTCCTCCGCCTTCGGCCCACCGGGATCCGGGCAGCACGAGTACCGCTCCTCACCCGATCCGGGCCCTCGCACCGACCCGGGCGGCCCGTGCAGGACAATGGGCGCATGAGTCTGTTCCGTGATGACGGCATCGTCCTGCGCACCCAGAAGCTGGGCGAGGCGGACCGCATCATCACGCTGCTCACCCGCGGGCACGGCCGGGTGCGGGCCGTGGCCCGGGGTGTGCGGCGGACCAAGTCCAAGTTCGGGGCGCGGCTCGAACCGTTCAGCCACGTCGACGTGCAGTTCTTCGCCCGCGGCAGCGAACTCGTCGGCCGCGGGCTCCCGCTGTGCACCCAGAGTGAGACCATCGCTCCGTACGGTGGCGGCATCGTCACGGACTACGCCCGCTACACCGCCGGCACGGCCATGCTGGAGACGGCAGAACGGTTCACCGACAACGAGGGCGAACCGGCCGTGCAGCAGTACCTGCTCCTGGTCGGCGCGCTGCGCACCCTCGCCCGCGGCGAACACGCCCCCCACCTCGTCCTCGACGCCTTCCTGCTGCGCTCCCTCGCCGTCAACGGCTACGCGCCGAGCTTCGAGGACTGCGCGAAGTGCGGCATCCACGGACCCAACCGGTTCTTCTCCGTGGCGGGCGGCGGCGTGGTGTGCGGTGACTGCCGCGTGCCCGGCAGCGTCGTACCCTCTGCGGAGGCCGTCGGACTGCTCAGCGCGCTGCTCACGGGGGACTGGGAGACGGCGGACGCGAGCGAACCGAGGCACGTGCGGGAGGGCAGCGGGCTCGTATCGGCCTATCTGCACTGGCACTTGGAGCGCGGCCTGCGCTCCTTGCGGTACGTAGAGAAGAACTGAGCAGCAGAGCAGAGCAGTAGCGCAGCAGCGCAGTACCAGAGCAGCACCAGAGCATCTAGGGAGAGAGCTCCACATGGCAGTACGCGGAATCCTGGGCGGGCGGTCCCGGCGCGACTACAAGACCCCCGAGCCGCACCCCTCGGGCGCGGTCCCGCCGAAGATCCCGGCCGAGCTGGTGCCCAACCACGTCGCCTGCGTCATGGACGGCAACGGCCGCTGGGCCAAGGAGCGCGGTCTGCCCCGCACCGAGGGCCACAAGGTCGGCGAGGGCGTCGTCCTCGACGTACTCAAGGGCTGCCTGGAGATGGGCGTCAAGAACCTGTCCCTGTACGCCTTCTCCACCGAGAACTGGAAGCGCTCGCCCGACGAGGTCCGCTTCCTGATGAACTTCAACCGCGACGTCATCCGGCGCCGCCGCGACGAGATGAACGAGCTCGGCATCCGCATCCGCTGGGTGGGCCGCATGCCCAAGATGTGGAAGTCCGTCGTCCAGGAGCTCCAGATCGCGCAGGAGCAGACCGTCGACAACGACGCGATGACGCTGTACTTCTGCGTCAACTACGGCGGGCGCGCCGAGCTCGCGGACGCGGCGCAGGGCATCGCGCGGGACGTCGCGGCGGGCAGGCTCGACCCGTCGAAGGTCAACGAGAAGACCTTCGCGAAGTACCTGTACTATCCCGACATGCCGGACGTCGACCTGTTCCTGCGGCCCAGTGGCGAGCAGCGCACCTCCAACTACCTGATCTGGCAGTCGAGTTACGCCGAGATGGTGTTCCAGGACGTGCTCTGGCCCGACTTCGACCGGCGTGACCTGTGGCGGGCCTGCCTGGAGTTCGCCTCCCGCGACCGGCGGTTCGGGGGCGCCATCCCCAACGAGGCGCTGGCCGCCCTGGACAAGTCGGGCGACCTCCCGCGGCAGTGAGCCCCCGCGACGCGCCGAAGGGCGGGTTGGGGGCGCGGGGAACTGCGCGACCAGCCACGCACGGTCCGCAGATGGATGCGGGTTCAGGGGGCGCGGGGGACCTTGTACGGTCCGAGCCGAAGGGCGGGTTGGGGGCGCGGGGAACTGCGCGACCAGCCACGCACGGTCCGCAGATGGATGCGGGTTCAGGGGCGCGGGGGACCTCGTACGGTCCGAGCCGAAGAGCGGGGTTGGGGGCGCGGGGAACTGCGCGAACGGCCCCTGCGGTCCGCAGACGAAAGCGGGTTCAGGGGCGCGGGGAACTGCGCGACCAGCCACGCACGATCCGAGGGCGGAAGGGGAGCGCCCCGCGCGCAACGGCGCCGGCCCCGGCCGGGCGGGGCTGGGCCCGGCCCGGCGGGGGCGGCGGGGCCGGGGCTAGGGGGCCGGAGAGGCGGCACACGCCTCACACGTGCCGAAGATCTCGACCGTGTGGGCCACGTTCACATACCCGTGCTGGGACGCGATCGACTCCGCCCACTTCTCGACGGCCGGCCCCTCCACCTCCACCGCCCTGCCGCACACCCGGCACACCAGATGGTGATGGTGGTCGCCGGAGGAACAGCGCCGGTACACCGACTCCCCGTCGCTGGTGCGCAGCACATCCACCTCGCCCGCGTCCGCGAGGGACTGCAGCGTGCGGTAGACGGTGGTCAGGCCCACCGAGTCACCCCGGTGCTTGAGCATGTCGTGCAGTTCCTGCGCGCTGCGGAACTCGTCGACCTCGTCCAGCGCCGCCGCCACCGCGGCACGCTGCCGGGTCGACCGGCCTCGTACGGGGGCGGTATTCGACCCGCCGAGCGGCGCTGTCGTCACAGGTGCCTCCAAGCCTTGACCCGTACAAACTGTCCTGCGGCCATTGTGCCAGCTCCGGCTCAGGCCGTGACCTCGCCGGCCTGAGGCTTTGCGGGCGCGGGCACGTCGAGACCGCACTCGCCCTCGGCCGGCGCGGCCGCCCGCACCCGGGCCCGCCGCTTGGCCAGGGGCGTCGCGAGCGCGGTCAGGACGATGAAGATCGCGATCGTGAACAGGACGATGACGGCGCCGGGCGGCACGTCCTCGTAGTACGTGACGACCGTTCCGCTCAGCGTCACCGTCACCCCGATCGCGACCGCGATCGCGAAGGTCCAGGCGAAACTGCGGGACAGCTGCTGGGCGGCCGCGACCGGCACCACCATCAGGGCGGAGACCAGGAGCAGACCCACGACCCGCATCGCGACGGTGACCGTGACCGCGGCCGTGACCGCCGTCAGGAGGTTCAGGGCGCGCACCGGCAGACCCGTCACACGTGCGAATTCCTCGTCCTGGCTCACCGCGAACAGCTGGCGGCGCAGGCCGACGGTCACCGCGAGGACGAATGCCGCCAGGATGCTGATGGCCCATACGTCGGACTGCGAGACCGTCGCCAGTGAGCCGAAGAGGTAGGAGTTGAGGTTGGCGGTCGAGCCGCCCGGCGCCAGGTTGATGAAGAGCACACCGCCCGCCATGCCCCCGTAGAAGAGCATCGCGAGGGCGATGTCACCGCGCGTCTTGCCGTACCAGCGGATCAGTTCCATGGTGACGGCGCCGAGCACGGAGATCAGCGTGGCCATCCACACCGGTGAGGTGGAGAGCAGGAAGCCGAGGCCGACGCCGGTCATCGCGACGTGCCCGATGCCGTCGCCCATCAGGGCCTGGCGGCGCTGGACGAGGTAGATCCCGACGGCCGGCGCGGTGATGCCGACGAGGGCCGCGGCGAACAACGCCCGCTGCATGAAAGGAGAGGTGAGGAGTTCCATCATGATCAGGTCAGCAGTCCCGTGCGTACCGGCTCGGCGGCCGTGTGCGGATGTACGTGGTCGTGGCCGGGCAGGGCGTGCTGGCCGACCGCTCTCGGGGGTGGTCCGTCGTGCACGACGCAGCCGTCACGCAGCACCACCGCCCGGTCGATCAGCGGCTCCAGCGGCCCCAGTTCGTGCAGGACGAGCAGGACCGAGGCGCCGGCGGCGACCTGTTCGCGCAGGGTGGCCGCGAGGATTTCCTGGCTCTCGATGTCGACGCCCGCCATGGGCTCGTCCATGATCAGAAGTTCTGGTTCGGCCGCCAACGCCCGAGCGATCAGGACGCGTTGGTGCTGCCCGCCGGAGAGGGCGTCCACGGAGTCCCTGGCGCGGTCGGCGAGGCCGACCGCGGCGATCGCCCGGTCGACGGCCTCGCGGTCGGCCCGGCGCAGCAGCCCGAAGCGGGTCCGCGACAGACGGCCGGTGGAGACGACCTCGCGGATCGTGGCGGGCACCCCGCCCGCGGCCGTGGTGCGCTGCGGTACGTAGCCGACCCGCCCCCAGTCGCGAAAACGCCGGCGCGGGGTGCCGAAGATCTCGACGGAGCCGCCGCTGAGCGGCACCTGGCCGATGATCGTGCGGATGGCGGTGGACTTGCCCGAGCCGTTCGCGCCGAGCAGGGCCACCACCTCGCCGCTGCCCACGGCCAGGTCGATGCCGCGCAGGACGGGACGCGAGCCGAGTTCGGCGGTCACCTTGGTGAGCGATATGACGGGCGCCATGTTGGATGCCTCCAAAGCGGTGGGGAGGGTGGTCACTTGGCGCTCAGCGCCGTCTTCAGGGCGGCCAGGTTGGAGCGCATCACCGAGAAGTAGTCGGTGCCTCTGGACTTGTGGGTGATGCCTTCGAGGGGGTCGAGCACATCGGTCCTGAGTGAGGTGTCCGACGCGAGGGTCTTGGCGGTCTTGCCGCTGACCAGCGTCTCGTAGAAGACGGTCGTGACGCCGTCGGCCTTCGCCATCTTCTGGAGGTCCTTGATCCGGGCCGGGCTCGGCTCGGAGTCGGGGTCGAGGCCGTTGATGGCCTCCTCGGTCAGCCCGTAGCGCTCGGCGAGGTAGCCGAAGGCCGCGTGGGTGGTGAGGAAGACCCGTGAGGTGAGGGCCGTGGAGTTCTTCAGGGCGGCCGCGTACTCCTGGTCGAGGACGTGGAGCTTGCCCACCAGGGTGTCGGTGTTCGTGCGGTAGTCCGCGGCGTGCGCCGGATCGGCCTTGGCGAGGGCGGCGCCGACGCCCCGGGCGACTTCGGCGTACTTCACCGGGTCGAGCCAGATGTGCGGGTCGTCGCCGGCCTCGGAGTGGTGGTGGCGGTGGCCGCCGTGGTCGCCGTCGTCCTCCCCGGCCTCTTCGCCGGAGGTGTGGTCGTGGGCCGCGGCGTGGCCGCCCACTTCGTTGCCGTGCTTCTCCATCGAGGTGAGCGTCGAGGCGTCGATCTTCGTCTTGACGTCGGCCTGCTTGACTGCCGCGTCCACGGCGGGCTGGAGGCCCTTGAGGTAGACGACGGCGTCGGCGTCGTTGAGCCTGGCGGTCTGGTGGGCGCTGATCTCCAGGTCGTGCGGCTCGACGCCCGGCTTGGTCAGGCCGGCGACCGAGACGTGGTCGCCGCCTATCTGCTCGGTCAGGAATTGCAGCGGGTAGAACGACGCCACCACGTCAAGCCTGCCGTCCTTCCTGGCCCCGGCCACGCTCGAACCGCAGGCGGTGAGGGCGGTGAGGCCGAGGAGCGCGGCGCAGGAGAGCGCGGCCGCAGGTATGAGGCGTCGTACGTTCATGACATCCATTTTCAACAAAGATGGAAACGATTGTCAATAATCAGTACGGGGGACCCCCTGGGAGTCAGTACGTCCGACCCCGGGAAGCGGCACGCGGGACCCCGGGGTATCGGCGTGCATCGGCACGCGCGACCCCGCGAAGCAGCGCCGGGGCCCCGGGGCCGACCCCTGCGCGAGGCCCCGCCCGGCAACCGATTTGATAGAGGGGGTGCGGCCGCCGGTAATCTGAAGGCTTCGCCGTTCCCCCGTTCACGTCGTCGTTAATGAAGAGAGCACCGTGGCCGCCGACAAGATCGACACCATCGTCAACCTGAGCAAGCGCCGTGGCTTCGTCTACCCGTGCAGCGAGATCTACGGAGGCCAGAAGGCCGCCTGGGACTACGGGCCGCTGGGTGTCGAGCTGAAGGAGAACCTGAAGCGCCAGTGGTGGCGCTACATGGTCACCTCGCGCGAGGACGTCGTCGGCATCGACTCGTCGGTGATCCTGGCCTCCGAGGTCTGGGAGGCATCCGGCCACGTCGCGACCTTCTCCGACCCGCTCACCGAGTGCACCTCCTGCCACAAGCGCTTCCGCGCCGACCACCTCGAAGAGGCGTACGAGGAGAAGCACGGCAAGGCCCCCGCGAACGGCCTCGCCGACCTGAACTGCCCCAACTGCGGCAACAAGGGCACCTTCACCGAGCCCAAGAGCTTCTCCGGCCTGCTCTCCACCCACCTCGGCCCCACCCAGGACACCGCCTCGGTCGCCTACCTGCGCCCCGAGACCGCCCAGGGCATCTTCACCAACTTCGGCCAGGTGCAGCAGACTTCCCGCAAGAAGCCGCCGTTCGGCATCGCGCAGATGGGCAAGTCCTTCCGCAACGAGATCACGCCGGGCAACTTCATCTTCCGCACCCGCGAGTTCGAGCAGATGGAGATGGAGTTCTTCGTCAAGCCCGGCGAGGACGAGCAGTGGCAGGAATACTGGATGGAGCAGCGCTGGAACTGGTACACCGGCCTCGGCATGCGTGAAGAGAACATGCGCTGGTACGAGCACCCGGCCGAGAAGCTGTCCCACTACTCCAAGCGCACCGCCGACATCGAGTACCGCTTCAGCTTCGGCGGCAGCGAGTGGGGCGAGCTCGAAGGCGTGGCCAACCGCACCGACTACGACCTCACCGCCCACTCCAAGGCCTCCGGCCACGACCTGGCCTACTTCGACCAGGAAGCCGGCGAGCGCTGGACGCCGTACGTCATCGAGCCCGCCGCCGGTGTCGGCCGCGCGATGCTGGCGTTCCTGCTCGACGCCTACAACGAGGACGAGGCGCCCAACGCCAAGGGCGTCATGGAAAAGCGCGCCGTGATGCGCCTCGACCCGCGTCTGGCACCCGTCAAGGTCGCCGTCCTGCCGCTGTCCCGCAACCCCCAGCTCTCCCCGAAGGCCAAGGGCCTCGCCGCCGACCTGCGGCAGAACTGGAACATCGAGTTCGACGACGCAGGCGCCATCGGCCGCCGCTACCGCCGCCAGGACGAGATCGGCACCCCGTTCTGCGTCACCGTCGACTTCGACACCCTCGACGACAACGCGGTGACCGTCCGCGAGCGCGACACCATGGCCCAAGAGCGCGTCTCCCTGGACCAGATCCAGCAGTACCTCGGCAGCCGCCTGCTCGGCTGCTAGCCACACCCTGCTGAGCGGGGCCCGCCCCGACGCCGACACGGCCCCCGCAGCACCACGAAGCCCCGGGCTCCTCCACCAAGGAACCCGGGGCTTCTGCCGTACCCCGCACGGGAGTTGAGGCTTGCGTAACTGGCCACCCGGTCACGGCTTGCGCACCTGGCCACCCCGGTCACCTTGCGCACCTGGCCACGCCAACCATGGCTTGCGCAACTGGCCACCCCGGACACGGCTTGCGCGACGGCCGGCCACGCCGGCTACGGCTTGCCCAACTGGCCACGCCAGTCACGGCTTGCGCAGCGCCACCACCGCGCACACCACCGCCATCGGCAACTCCGCCACGAGCGCCAGCGCCACAGCCGTCGCGAGCTCACCGCCCGGCGCCGCCGTCGTCACATCGAACCAGGCATCCACCACCAGCAGCGCCGCCGTCGCCGCGGCGATCTGGCAGGCACGCGGATCCTTCCGCCTCAGCAGAACGCCCGTACCGCTCAGACCCAGCGCCAACAACGCGTCCAGACCCACCCACGCCGTCGACCAGTTGGAAACCTGCGTGGTCTGCGGCAGCGTCTTGGCCAGCACCACCATCCACGGCACCAACGCCACCCCGGCCCCCGTCAGGACCGTGGCGAGCCGCGGCCGACGGCCCAGCACACCCGACGTGCCCACCACCGTGCGGGACATGCGGGACGTACGTACCTGAGGGGCGACGAAAGTCATGGCGGCAAGCTCCTTCCGGCCCGGCGGACCCCCCGCCCGAGCACAGCCACCACACTCCCCGCTCAGGCCGCCCCGATCAGTAACGCGACCGTCCGAACCCGAGGTGGTGCTGGCTCCACCCCCGCCCGGGCAGCACCATGATGGTGACCCTCTGACCAGCCCATCTACGCTGTGCCCATGGCGAATTCCGGCCCGCTGCGGCGCGCGTACCACTGGACCACCGCGCACGCGCCGTGGTCGGCGTGGGCCTGGCGCAACACCGCCCTCGCGGCCGCGGCCATCCCCGTCGCCCTGCCCGCGCTGCTCGCCCTCACCTACACCGCCCTCCACCCCGGAAGCATTTTCAAGACACTCGCGACCCTGCTCGCCCTGTCCGCGCCCCTCACCACACTCCAGCGCAGCCGCTTCTGGTCACTCACCAGCCACCACATACCCACCATCCACTGGCCCCGCCCCTGGTACCGCCGGCACGGACTGCTGCCCCGGCTGCGCGCCGAAACGACCTGGCGGCAGTACGGTTACCACCTGCTCATCTCCCCGCTCGCCGCACTCGGCGGCGCCCTCGTCGTCCTCGGCTGGGCCCTCGGCGCCTCCTTCGCCCTCGTCTTCTCCTGGGTGTGGGCACTGCCGCCGAGCGACCGGCTCACCGGCTGGACCGGCGACTACGTCGCCTTCACCATCCTCGGCGTCCTGCTGCTCATCGCCACGCCCTGGCTCGCCGCCCTCGTCACCCGGCTCGACACCCGCGCGGCCACCGTCCTGCTCGGCCCCAGCCGCGCCAAGCAACTGGAACGCCGCGTCGAAGACCTCGCCGAAAGCCGCGCCGACATCCTCGACGCCGCCGACCTGGAACGCCGCCGCATCGAACGCGACCTCCACGACGGCGCCCAACAACGCCTGGTCTCCCTCGCCATGAACCTCGGCATCGCCCGCGCCACCCTCACCGACCTGCCACCCGAAGCCCGCGCCGTCATCGACGAAGCCCACCGCGAGGCCAAGGAAGCCATCGAAGAACTCAGCAACCTCGTACGCGGGCTGCACCCCGCCGTCCTGGAGGACCGCGGCCTGGACGCCGCCATCTCCGGCATCGCCGCCCGCGCCCCCTTCCCCGTCGAACTCACCGTGGACCTGGCCCAACGCCCCACGCCCACCGTCGAGGCCGTCGCCTACTTCGTCGTCTCCGAAACCCTCGCCAACGTCGCCAAACACGCCCACGCCACGCGCTGTTCGGTCCACGTCCGGCGCCGCGCCACACTCCTGACGATCACCGTCAGCGACAACGGCGTGGGCGGCGCCGACCCGGCGGGCGGCACCGGTCTGCTCGGCCTGCGCAAACGCGTAGGGTCGGTCGACGGAACCATCAGGATCAACAGCCCCCACGGGGGCCCGACCGTCATCACTGTGGAGCTGCCGTGCGGGCTGTGATCGCCGAGGATTCGGTACTGCTGCGGATAGGACTCGTCAAAGTCCTCGAAATGGCCGGCTTCGACGTCGCCGCCGAGGCCGGGGACGCCGAGAGCCTGCTCACGGCCGTCGACACCCACCGGCCCACCCTCGCGCTCGTCGACGTGCGGATGCCACCCGGCTTCACCGACGAAGGCGTACGCGCGGCCCTGATGATCCGTCAACAATGGCCGGACACCGCCGTACTGCTCCTCTCGCAGTACGTCGAGGAACGGTACGCGGCCGACCTGCTCGCCACCCAGAGAGGCGGCATCGGCTACCTCCTCAAGCAACGGGTCGCCGACGTCGAGGAGTTCATCGACGCACTCAAGCGCGTCGCGGCAGGCGGCACCGCCCTCGACCCGCAGGTCGTCGCCCAGCTCCTGCTGCGCCGCGGCGGCGGACCCGACCCGCTGGAACGGCTCACCCCGCGCGAACGCGACGTCCTCGCGCTCATGGCGGAAGGCCGCTCCAACGCGGGCATCGCCGCCGAACTCGTCGTCGGCGAAAGCGCGGTGGCCAAACACATCAACAACATCTTCGCCAAGCTCGACCTGCCCGTCGCCGACGGAGACCACCGCCGCGTCCTGGCCGTCCTGCGCTTCCTGGACGGCGGCCCGTCATGACCACCACCGCGCACGACCAGCACGGAACGGCCGGGGTGCCCGGAAGTTCGGGGGCGTCCGGGGTGTCCGGTGGTTCGGGGGCGTCCGGCGGGTCCGGTGGGTCCGGTGGTTCGGGGGTGTCTGGCGGGTCCGGTGGGTCCGGGGTGTCTGGGGGGTCCGGAGCGTCCGGTGGTTCGGGGGTGTCTGGCGGGTCCGGTGGGTCCGGAGCGTCCGGTGGTTCGGGGGTTTCTGGCGGGTCCGGGGCGCCCGGCGGGTCCGGTGGGTCCGGTGGTTCGGGGGCGTCCGGTGCGTCCGGGGCATCGCAGGCGGCTGGAACGGCCGGGCCGCCCGGGGGGTCGGGGGGACGGCCCCACCGCCTCGCCTGGATCGCCGCCGCGATCGTGGGCGCCCTGTTCATCGTGGTGCCGCTCGCGCTCTCCCTCCTCGCCGACTCCGTCAGCAGGAGCGGCGCCTATGCCAGCCCCGACAACAACCGCCCCCATGCCGTCTCGGAGGTCGAGGTGGAATCCGGGTCCGCCCAGATCACCGTCACCCCCGGCCCCGCCGGACGCGTGACCGTGGACGGCGAACTCGGCTGGCTGCTCAAGCGGCCCAGGATCGACCGGACGTGGGAGGGCGACACCCTCAAGGTGCACACCGAGTGCGACGGCTTCGTGGACCAGTACGTCCACACCTGCCAGGTCGGACTCCACCTGACGGTCCCCGCGGGCGTCAGCCTCACCGTGCGCAGCGCATCCGGCGAGATCGACGTCCGCGATCTGACGGGACCGGTCGACCTGAGGAGCGGATCCGGCGGCATGAAGCTGCGCGGACTCAAGGGCACGGTCGCGGCAACGGTCGGCTCCGGCGAAATCGAGGCGGCCCAACTCGCTTCCCCGGAAGCCGACTTGGAAGCCGGATCCGGCACGGTGCGCGCCGAGTTCTCCACCCCGCCCCGACGGGTGAGCGCCACCGCCGGATCGGGCGCCGTCTCCCTCACGGTCCCCGACGCCACCCGCTACCAGGTCCTCGGACATTCGGACTCGGGCGGCCGGGACATCCAGAACGCACTGGTCGACAAGGCATCGGACCGCATCCTCGACGTCACGAGCGGCTCGGGATCCGTCGCAGTCGGCTACCCGGGCTGGGACCCCGACGCACACCCGGCGCACTAGCCACCCCCGGCGCACCAGAACCCTCCGGCGCACCAGAACCCCCCGGCGCCACAGGGGCCCTGAGCGCCGTACCGCCCGGGCGCGGAGGCAGGCCTCCCCGGGGAACGAAACCCGAGGACCCGAGGCGCAGCCCCTAGACGAGTCATTCCGAATGCTGACGGTGCGTCCGGGAACGCGGACAGGGCGTCCAAGATCGTTGTGTGACGAACAACCTGGACGCCCTGCTG